>NZ_JBMPXW010000009.1:0-255054 GCF_049367455.1 Acinetobacter lwoffii | reverse complement strand
CAGCGAAATCGCTGCTTTTTTTATTTCTAATGAAGTTTACGAATAGGTTGAGTATAGGGGGAATCTTCTACTCGATGCACATGCATTGAATTGGTAATGTTCATTAAAGGTGAATTACTAGCCACTGAATGAGTCGTTGATGCTTTATGTGTGCGGTAGTTATTCAAAAACTGATCTACTACTGGCACATTGTTAGGCAATATTCCGATTTCGCGGTTAGTAATTTTAATCGTTTCTATTTGGTCTACATGGCTCATAACTAAGTCCACTACAATGATTAAAACTATGAGCATAATTATAGCTTAAAATTGAAGAAATTCCATTTTGGGATTTAATATTTGGTTTTTTTATGCACAGGTTTTTGTGGATAGTAGTGGGTATAAATGGCTAAGTTGCTGATTATTTAAGCTTTTAACATTGATTAAAAATTAATCAAAATAACGAAAAATAGAGTAAAATATGGAGAAATATAGCAGAAGCTATAGAAGAAAAAACAGGAAATGTCAAAAAAAGGGCAAAAAAAAACTATTAGAACAATCTCAGTCTAATAGTTTATTAAATAGGGTAATATCCCTTGATTCGTAATATAACCGATCTCTAATAAGTTTTAAAGCTTTTTTAATCATATTCACGGAAATTCCACAAACTATTATCTCATGCTGAACAAAAGTAATGATTAAGCCCTATACTCAGCTCTACCCTGATATATTGCAGATTAGTTAAACTGTTGTTTAGAAATCGCAAACAATATGATGTTATATTTGAGCAAGGTTAGAATTATGTATGAAATGTGAATGCTTTAAAAACTGATATATATTATCAACTTTTTAGAGTTTTACGCCTTATAGAATACATACAACTTGTTAGAATGCCTTATACTAATTAGCCACCCTCACACACCTTTTATGGAAGACCAGTATAGTGAAAGATTCAATCTTTGCTGATGTTATATCAAAGTTGAATGCGGAAGTTTTTACGCAAAAAGCTGGTCGCTTATACCCTCCTGTCAGTCAATTATTGGCACTGGAGAAAAAGTTAGCATTATGTACAGCATCATTGGTTAAAAGCGAAGACATTCCAGACTATAAACAGCTAGAACGCCTGTTTTGGGATAACGTAAATCATACCTATGGCACTGGTTATTTTGCGGAGATTCCTAAGTGGGGTTCCAACATCTTTATCCCATTACAGGTATGGGAAAGTGTGTTACAGCCTTATGCATTGTTCTATAAAAATATGAACCCTGAGTTTAACTTTTATGACTTTGCATTTACGACTGCAGCGTTGAGCGCTTGGCGGTACAGCCAACCCGTGCTAAAGCTTGAAAATGATGTATATCGCACCCTATTGAATGATGAAAACGGTCGCTATGTCGATGGTCATTTGCTGAATTACTACTTTCAGTGGACCAACTTTATTCATACACCAGGTCTAGGACACAACGACAAACCTTTATATGGTTTTTTCGCGCATCAAAACGAAGTTTTGTTTAACGGAAACAACGTTAAAGTACTGATCATCGTGTTTTGCTATGAAGATACTGAAGCCAACATATCTGATGAAGATCCTTTAAGCTTAACCTCTAATTGGGGAGACTATGTGGTTTTAGAGTATCGCACGGATACTATTAAAACCATTAAAGATAGTTTGATTGGTACCAACCTTAAAGGTAGTCCTGAGCTATTAATCTTACTTGGTAAAATGCTTAGCTTATTTAATTTTTCTATTCATCCTAAAACTGACATCTACAATCACCGTGGCTACCTGATGCAACCCACGTATAACGATACGATTGATTCATTTCTCAATAGTTATAGAAAGCACAAAGGTATGCCAGTACGCCGTGGCGTAGGTAAATCACCCTCTAGCAATCAACGCCGTGAAGTCCTCTATCATGTCCACGCACCAAGTTGTCCACGCCTGTTTGATACTGGTCTGAACACTGGTTTTGTGTCGCGCATGCACAAGAGTAGCCATATCGCTAATGACCATTTTAATACACTACATTGGCTTAAAACTGATACTGGCTTAAAACTAATTTCAGGTAGTTTATATACTCAAGAAACCGAAACTAAACTTATTAAATCAATTCAAAATTACTTTTATGGTAATAATACTTAAAGGTTTTCATTCTTTTTTCCTTAAACCTGTTATATAATTTTAATACCCATTTCAATCAATGAAGTATTATGCGTTTCGAGTTCGATCCATCATTTATATCTCATGTTGCAGTACGATTAGATGGCACTTCCTTAAAATCATTTTTAGACAACCTTGGAAACGTATCTTTTCAAGAAGCTGAAAGTTATTTAAGCAATCTAATTAAAGGGAATTATGAGCAAGACGAGTTTACTGTTGGCTTGAAAGTTAAACCTAAAAACTACAATCAAACAGAATTATTAGGGCATCTTTATAAAAATAGTGCCTTTCAATCGGTTTCAACTGAAGTATCGGATCTCGACACCCAAAACATGCACAATGACATAGCTCAATTCGTTCAAAGCTATGCCAATGTTGCAGATCTTCAGTACAACAGTTATTTCTTGGACAAGCAGACGTTTAAGCATGAAAAAACGTTAGATAGCTATATCTTCACAGAATTAATGCTGCAGTTCACCAACAATAATACCGTGAAGTTTCGTGTGGACGGCGAATATGTCACAGTGATTAATGCTGAGCTAACCTCTAAATACATCTATTTTAACGACAACAAGAATAAGCGGATCTGTAAGTTTTTAAGTAAAAATATGCATCCAGCTTATTTAGAGTCATTCTTAGAGCAGATGCATATTATTAAAATTGATTCTGAGCAGTACTTTTATAATGCAGTCGTGAATAACACAATAAGTTATGATGCTGACGTTAACGCCTTTATGGACCAATCCCAGAATTTTTTAAATACCCTTGTGAAAGGTTATAAAAAACTGATCTTAAACAACGTGCGATTTAATCTTTACGAATTCTTAGAAGACGACCTTGAAAGTGTCATCCTAAACCGTATCACTAAGGCATGGCATTACGCTCATGAAATCACGTTGCAAACTAACAACCCATCAAAATATGTCGTTGCTCAACCGCTGGTTATAAAATATTTATAAGTGAGTTTCTTTATTTATGAACCCCCTCATGATCAAGTATGGTATCGATATTGGTACGCTATCTAAAATATTTAGATCGCATCTTGAAAATGAGGGCATTGTATTTGATCGTGAGAGTGACTTTCAGCTTGAACGAAGCTCTAAACGTATTTACCTCAGAACCAATCACCACAATGACGCCACAAAAAATAAGAAAAAAACGGCCTGGTATCTTGTAGATCTAGATAACGCACGTATGTCTTATGGTTGGTTTCATGCTGGCGGTGCAAACTTCACTTACAGCTTGTATGAATACATTCAAGAAATGGATCTGCAACCTGGTGACACCGTATATACCAAGGAACAGCAAGAAGAAGATCTTAAACGCTTCTTAAACTCATGCAAAAGTGCTGAGAAGAACAAAAAAGACCAAGAGATATTGGCTCAAATCTATATGGGTTTTGAATGGGCCAGAAGCCTACCCTTGTCAAACCGTCCACACAACTACAATGTGAAAAAGCAGATTAGCTTCAGTCATGCTAGATTGTACAATCCAAGCAACTTCACTAAAAATGAGCTGATTGATTATGTCAGCCAGTACTACCCTCAACACAAGAACAACACCATTATTCTGAACCGTATTATTGATCTGCAACCAGATCTAGATCAACAGTCGCTACGCCAGAACAAGCTTTTAGTTGAGGGGCAAAACCTCAAAAATCAAATCATTTTCCTTCAGACCATCGCTGAACACAAAAACAAGCGTGGTGAAGATAAGTTTACATTACGTGGTGTACTTGCAAACGGCGCTTTCAAAATCTTATATAAAGATCCATTGGATGCATGGAACCAAGATCGGATAATCTTTTGTGAGGGCTACGCCACTGGTGAAGCAATTGCAGAATCAATTCAATACTCTATTCCAGTCATTGTCGTGTACGTGGCTGGCAACATCATGAATGTAGTACGTGATTTCCGTGCCGAATTCCCGTTTTCACGCTTCTATATCTTCAATGATAATGACCATAAAACAGCATTAGAAAGCAAAATAAAGCGCAATCCCGGTATCTATTACGCAACAGAAGCATGCCGAGCTGTAAACGCAGCCATGATTGGACCTGAATTTACTGAAGAACAGTTAGATCTAAGTGACTGGAACGATTTTAAATGTTTATACGGCGTTGATTACACGCGTGATGTTATACGTCATAAAATGCAAAATGCCGTGTGGACGACTGCAATTCAAAGCATGGTTAACCCGAACTACTCTATCAGTGCCCTATTCTTTGGCATCAAACAACAGTTGGATGATATAGGCCTCTATCCTGATAGCATGACCAAAAAGAATTGGTTTAGCTTGGTTTTACGTGCATATGCTTTGCTGACTCAACAGGGATTTAGTCAGATCCACCCGATTGAGCTGGTCAAAGAACAATTTATTGAAATTCTTGGACAGATCAGCAAACAACCCCGTAAAGTCACTGGAGCTGAAGAACCAGAACTCCTTCAGGCCTACACAAAACTTGTAGAAATGATCGCACGTAATGATTCAACAACAGCACTGAATCAACAGATTATCGCCGTGATTAATTTATACAAAAATGCAGATTATCCAATTGAAACATTAAAGGTTTGGCTCAAAGATATTGTGAGTAAATCGAACGATCCTGAATGGTCCGAAAACTTCATTAATAATATTTTTATTTCGATAATTTGAATGTCAAACATAGCCCCCCAAAGGTAGCAAACTTTTGGGGTTTATTTTTCTCTAAACTTTCATTGAACTAGGTTTATCGACCTATTTAAAACTAATTTGTCCTGAGCCAGTTCGGTTTTGTGTCTTATGGATTGGGTTTCCATAAACTTTAACGTTGCCTGAGCCTGAAAGCTGTACTTGAGCTGAATTGATAGCTGTACAAAAGATATTGCCTGAACCAGATAGCGCCACTTCTAAATTGGTGCTTTTCAGTGGTAACGCATCAAAATTGCCTGATCCTTTCAAAGATAAGACACAGTGTTCAATGGTACCGTCTAAATCCATATTTCCAGATCCACTAATACTTGCGGTAAATTTATCTTCATTTAGATTTAAGATCTGGATATTGCCTGAACCTTTTAAATCAATAGCTTTTAAAGTTGGGTAAGTGATCGATACTTCTAACGGTGAACGAGTACTAAAACTCACATTGTCCTGAATAGCTAAAACCAATACACCACCCTGAAAAGTAGCACTAATAAGATCCACAATATTATCGTCTGCAGTAATTTCCATTTTAGAATCACTTGAAGCAAAAAACTTCAGACTCATTGGACCATTCATACAGATTTCGTTAAATGGGCTTACAGGTACTTGCTTAGTCACTGGTTTTCCACTTCCAACGATTTGTTTGTTTGAACCTGAACTGTATACATTGGCGTTGCCATTGATTACAACAGAACCCGAAAAAAACTGTTTTGACATATAAACCTCAAATTAATAAAAGTAATTTAACCCTAAATAAGTGGTCATTCATAACCTATTTATTGTCTGTAAATTATAACATTGAGGGCTTAGACCTTTTTATTAAAATAATAAATTAAAACTTTTAATTTTTCTTTAAACCTTTATTAGACATAGCTTATATTAAAGATTAAACAGAAATGTTTTTAGAATCGGTATATACTAAAAGTATAAATTTTCTTAAGCATATGATTAATAGTCCTATGCAACCTGGGTAGCACATTGCACCTGAATATATATTAGAAATTGGAATTGTTATGGCTGAGAAAGTACCGAACGCCCGACATAATTGTGATTTAAATACGATGTTTCAGTTTTTCCAAGAAGAACTGGAGCGAAACTACGGATTCGTATTCAAGTCATCTGGTAAATATCAATTCGTGACCGTATTTGATGAAAAAGTGCCTTGCCTCACCGAATCAGATAACCCTAGTAAATCAAGTAGCAATAATGTCAAACCACGAGGGATGTATTGGATCTATCCAAACATGAACCGTGATACTGGTGAATACTGGCCAGTGCTCAAAGGACACCGCTTTGGTGTAACTGACATTGAAATCTCAATTGCTTTTGCTGACCACTATAAGAACGTAATCAAGCCTCAACGAGATTCAAACCCTAACTACAAACCACCAAGTAAAGAAGATGTTGATCGCCGTGTACGTGAGTTTGAAGAAGCTCAAAAGAAGCATCTACTTCAACAAGAAAAAGAGCTCTTAGCTGCACAAATCGCTATCCGTATTGAGTGGCAACGTGCTGGTAAAGTTATTGACGATTCATTTTTTAATAATAAAACTGGAAGCATTCAGACCTTTAAACGCGACATTCGACAAATGCCGTATATGGTTGAAAAGAACCTAGAGCCATACGGCGCTAAAATCATGCGTAAAGATAACTTTACCCGTGATGAAGCCATTGAAGCAGTAAAGCGTGAACTTCCTGAATCAGCTACCAATCAACAGCTTCTCGTTGAAACAGTAGAGAATGTATTAGCGTATCAAAAGCATTTCATCAACTTTGAACCTGAGATTGAGGGCGAAAAGAAAAAAGGCTTTGATTTACGTAAAAGCAGAGCTGTCATTCTTGCACCGTTAATTGACACTAATAACAAAGTCGTCAATTTACAGCGTATCACCCACCATCGCCAAAAAAAGCGCAACAAGGAAACCAACAAGCTTGAAGAAGTACTGCATAAGGGCAAGTACTTTTTTGATAAAGCCAAAACGAAAGATGCATTCTTGCCTGTTAGCAAAAATCCTGATGTTGGCTATGAAGTCTTTAACCCGAATGCAAAGAACTATTTGATCAAGGAGGGTTGGGCAACAGCGATCAGCGCACGTAAGGCGTTGGATGCCGGATTAGAGCTTGGTTTATTGGGTGAGGGTTTTACTGCAGAAAACACACAAGTTTTAGCGTCATACAGTAAATCCAATATCTCAAGTGTTGCTGAGCTTATCCGCAGCATCAATCCTAAAGCCAATATATTTGTTGGTTATGATAACGATGCTGGCCAAACGCTTGAGTCTGGTTTGAATCCTGGCTTACAAGAAGCTTGTCACAACTTTTCATTAAGTGGTGTGTTAGGTGATGTGAGCAAACATGAAAAAACACGTATCACCCTACCCCCAGTTTTCCAAAATAAATTATCTGTTTCTGATTGGGATGATGCTCGTCAATATTTAGGTGTTGAACGTTTAGCTACAGAGTTGGCAAAAGAACTAAATAACGCCGTCAAACGTATAGACAACAAGATCCCTGAAGTTGCGTATGCAATTAACCGCTACAACCGTCAACGCGAAGCTTATGCAGCCAAGTTCCCTAATAAAGAATACCAACCGAATTACGGCATTGTGATTGCACAATCAGATGAAAAATATCTGGAATTGCAGAACATACGAGCTAAAAACCAAGCAAATATTGAAAATTACAACGCAAATATTGAAAAGCGTAAACAAGATCTATCAAAAGCTAACTATGATGGACCAGCTGGTACAGGTAGCACGAAATCCTATGCAAAACCAAAGTACCAACCGCCGTCATTTGATAAAGCATTTGATGATAAATCAACTCCAACCGCTACGGCACCCGTATCTTCGCCCGTCATGACTCTTGAGGGCATTAAGTCTTACATGGAGATCCTTTCTGAAATTGATGTCACCAAAGTTCAAAATGATGTTTTGAAAGTTGTCGCTACTGCAGATGGCCATCAAAAGATTAAAGCCGGTGATATTGAATTCGAGAAAATGGGTGCCAAAGAACCAACCACTAGCACAAACCCAAGTATGGATAGCATGCAAAATACCAAAGTACATATTGATGTATCCAAGGACATCAACAAAGATACAGTTAAATTGCAGAGTGTGGATCGTTCGACCATTCCCGAACAAAACCTTCAGCAAGGTATCGATCATCAAAGCTACGCTAAGTCAGCTATCTTTACCGCTTTTTGGCTTCATTCAGCAGAAATGTATAAAGCTAGAAAGTTAATTCATGAAGCTGGTATTAGTAATGCCGATGTTGAGGGTTCAATTGCTGTCGCTGAAGATAAGCTCAATAAAGCTCAGGAAGAAGTTTCTAAGAAGCGGTCGTATCCTGAACTTTTTGTGATTAGTGCGTCTGATAGCGAATACCGTGCGTCAATCATGAAAGTTTTATCTGATTTAGAGGCTGCACATCCAGAGTGGCAGAATCTCAAAACATTTAGAGAAAATCTTACTGATAGGACCATTGCATTTGATCAATTGAATCTGGATACATTGAAGATCAAAAACAAAGTAGTGCATTTGATTGTCAGTAATGTGACCAATGATCAAAACTATCAAAAGGTTCAAGAAAGCCTCACCACCCTTTTAGATACATCGAACAGCTTGTCTTTGGACCGTCAACAAAAGTTCAATCTTGTGAACGGTCTAAGTAAAACATTAAACAACATGGCCAAACTGTTAGATGAACCACCAGTCTTCCAAAGACTGAACGATTTCTTTACTCGTTTTGAAAAGCGTGTAGATGATCTCGTTCTAGGTGATGGTCTAAAGCTGTATGGTATAGAACCGCAGAATTTAAACAAAACTAACGAACGTGGACAGTCGTTCGATATGTAAAATCAGATATGAAAAAGCCCCGAATATCGGGGCTTCTTTTAGAGTCTATGTTTTCAAGATTATTATGGCAATGTTGCCCTAAAATCCAGTGCAAAATCAGTTTCACCACGAGGATCGCTATTAAAGAACTTAAAGCCTAAACACTTAATCTCTTTATAGCCCATACTCTCCACCTCTTTTAAGAAGCTCTTATAACCTTCGTCATCCTCTTCATCTGGATCAAAAATTACAGAACTTTCGTCACTCAAGCTGATCAGCACTTCTTCCTTCCACTCGTCATTCACCAACAAATGACCGCCTTTAGGCTCAATCAAGCATTGATAGTACATCTCTTGGTTCACCGTATCATTTACGATCAACATATAGTCTGGACTGAATCTACGGCCATCAACAGGACTAAATAACCAGTAGTCTAGCTCATTACGTATTAAGTAAATTTCAGCATCTTTATATTGACGTTTAAGGGCATCAATTTGAGTCGAAATGAATTTTACGAATAGCTTCTCTTCACTCGTACCGTAGTTTTCACTATAAGCATACCAATCGGCACCTTCAACATTAAACTTCAGTTGTTCATTTGGATGCAACGATTGTGCGATCGCACGTTCGTCTGGAGCATTGACAGTGATTTCACCCGTATCAGGATTTTCAACAGGGAAAGAAACCAAGTAAATGTTTTTCTCTTGCTGAAAAACAGTAGACAGCGATTTAGGTTTAAAGCTTTTACTACCCGTGATACGTGGCATATGACGATCAATAGCCTTACGTACCTCAGGTAAAATTATGCCCAAAAGTAGCTGATATTTTTCATCAATGGTCAGATCGTGAATATCCTTATCTTCAGTATATGAATAGCGGATCTGATAAAGCGGTAGGTAGTTATCGATTAATTCATCCATACTATCTAACCCAACGATATGCTCTCTTAGATTGTTAAATCTAAAAAAGTTCCCTTCAGTCGCAACGAGCGCCTTTTTCAAGACCGGTCGGCTAAAGTATTCTTCAGTCAGATCGATGGTTTTATGGTTAACTTCAGCTTGGATCTGATTCTGTTGCTTGTCGGTCAAGCTACCAGCATGCAATTGATATGCACTGGCTTTGATTTCACGCTTAAAAGTCGTATCAATCTCAGAATCAGTCGTTTTATTTCTAAATTCTTGCTGATTGACTAAGACAAAACCTTTCTTATATGTCTCACTGTTCATAAAGTCAGATTTAAGCGTGATTGTGCGCTTTTCAGTGGATTTATTAATAATCCCTTCACCTAGAAGCTCTAACTTTAAGTTGTCGTAAAACGTGCCAGTCTTAACAAAGTGGTACATGAACGTTTCAAGTACACGCCCGTATTCATCAATCGCATTGTCAAACTTACGTTTGTACTGGTCAAACTCATAGCCATGTTCTTTATCAAACAAGCCAAGGTTTTCATTATTCAAACGATATGATTTATGCAGTTTATATGGGCATAAACGAGCACCACGGCCAATCAACTGAATATCTTGCAGCGATACTTTTTTCGCTGCAGAAATATCAAAGTGAATGATGTCATAGAGACTTAAAACATCCCAACCTTCAGTGAGTGCATCAACTGAAAATATCACCCGATTATAGTTTTTAGGATCATCTAAAATCGGCAACAAAGTTGAATTGGTTTTATCCGTTGAGTTGTAAACAAACGTGTTATCTGAAGAAAAACGAATTTTAATTTCAGAAATAAATGATTTTAAACCATCTCTATCGCTGATCGTGGATAGACCAGACTTCGGAGAGGCAATCCAAGCAAACATTTGACGCAAGAAACGAAAGCTATCTTCAGCATCTTGCAAATTAGTCTGATTGGTTTCACTTAGCTTTTTTAGATAATCTAAATCTTGTGGCTTAAGTGAATTAATCACCTTATGGAAAAATTCACGGTCTAGCTTGCTTTGTTTAATGTTGGTTGATTTCACCAATATAATTGGGTTGATCGTGACTTGCATATCACGCTCAGCGAATAAACGTCTGTATTCACTCAATACAACGGCATTAATCACCAATAAGCGTTTTTGATCGGCGATCTGAGTTTCAGTGTTGTAAAGGAAGCAAACCGCTTTACTGTAACCTTCCTTATTGAATCTCAAGAAATCGTATTTATAGACTAATTTGTCCTGATACTTCCTATGGATGGCACTATTGCCCAAGTCAACAGTAGCAGTAAACTCCAGCAAAAGATTATCTGGCCGTGCCTTGATTGCTGTATTGACCGAAGTTTCCCAATTGGTAATCGCTTCATCATCTTCTTTTATCTTCTTACGTGTATTCACGTTAAGTCGATGCGCTTCATCTGCAATCAGAACAATTTTATTATTCAAGAAATCTTCTGCAGACAAACCATTTTCTACCTCATTCACAAGTTTGTTGTAGAGGAACGCCGTACTTAAAAACATAAAGTTAATAGCGTTGCCTTGTGAATCTGGAAAGAGTTTGATTTCTTTAACAGGAATAGAACGTCCATTGATTTTCACTCCGTTCTTATTGAAAAGATACTTTTCAAATTGCGGATCAATAAAGTTCATATAGGCCTGTTCAATAATCTGCAATTGATGGACCATAAATATGAAATTGCGGTAGCCTTTCTCATATAAAAAGAGAATAACGGCAGCCATAGTGAGCGTTTTACCCGTTCCAGTCGCCATATTAAAAAGTAAGTGTTTGGCTTTAGTCGGATCTTGATCATAGATCCAGATAAAATGCTTTACAGCTTCTTCTTGATAACCCCTTAAAGTACGCGACAAGTTATCAGTGATATAGCGAGGGATGGTGAAGTTTTTAGCCCACTCAATGTATTCACTGTCGTTTTCAATACGATAATATAGGAAGTCTTTTAAGGTATCTTTTACCAATGTTGGGCTTAATCTAGACATTAGATGCACCATAAAACTTATCAGTGAGCGCAATCTCTTCCTGAGTGACTTTGAATTTTGAATCCAACATATCTGCATGGTTTAGATATAGCTGGTTTTCATCCAAAAGTTGCAATAAAAGCACTTTACGATCGTCTAGTGATAAAGCCCTAAATGATTCCTCACGCTCAAAGTCTTTTTTATCAAACCAAAACTTTAAAAAGGCATTCTGAGCCATTTCATTGTAAATACTGTCCAGCTCACCTTTACTTGTTGCAGCCAAGATTCCATCTTGATAGGCCTGGTTATAGCGCTTCAGTTCAAAATAAACAAATGAACCGCCACCATTCCAATTTACAAGTTTAGAGATACCGCCGTCCTCACCGTTTATTACGCGTTTTAAGCGTGTTTTGGTGATTTCATCAATATAGTCCATCTGCTCAATCGCAATCCATTTGCGACCCAATTTATGCGCCACAGCAGCCGTAGTACCCGAACCTGAGAAAAAGTCGAGCACAAGATCTCCTTCATCCGTGGCGATCTCAATAATACGCTGTAAAAGCAGTTCTGGCTTTTTCCCATTCGGGAACAATACACCACCCTCTTTTGTTAAATTGTTCAGCGGAAAGCCATCCCAAAAGGTGCCAGCTTTTTCAAGCTTGAAGATATATTTCCCTCTTTTGACCGCAATATCACTCAACCAAGCAATTTGATCGCACTTGGCACCCTTGTAATAGACAGTCGTTACCTTATTTTTGTTTTTTCCAGATCTAGGCACATATTCAATGCTTAATAGCTCATGATCCCCGGTTACACCTTCCATCACGCGTGTTCTAATTGAGCTTTGAGCATTCGTGTCGCGCATAATCTTATCAAAGTACTTCAGATAGCATTCAACTTCAGTCAGGTTTTCTTCTTCCATCACCTTTTTGATCGGCTCTAGAACCACACCTTTATGCGTATAAACCTCAATCGGCTCACCTGAACCATCTGTTAATGTCTTAATGTGCTCTTTGGTACCAACGCTTTTTAAGATACGCGTATACTTCCAGCTCTTTTTAAGCTGCTTCATGGTTTCTAGATATTCAAACAATTCTACTTCGTCATAGAAATCGTTGAACTTTTTAAAACCATTCTCACTATTCATATTTTTGGTGTAAATCAAAATATATTCGATATTTTTCTTCAGGCGCTTGTCTTCGCCACCACCAGAAGCACCAGACGTTTGTTTCATTTTTACTGAAACTTGGTTTAAGTAGTTTTCACGTCCAAAGACTTCATCTGCTAAAACTTTTAGATATGCTTGTTCATTGTCATCACATTGAATGAAAACCAGGCCATCTTCTTTGAGCAAATCCTTTACGACTTCCAAGCGATTTTTAATAAATAATAACCAAGAAGAATGTGTAAATGTGTCGTTATATTTGAATCCATCGTTCTCAGTATTGTATGGTGGGTCCAGGTATAAGAGTTTGACTTTATTAGCTAATTTCTCTCTTAAAGAGTACAGTGCCAATAGGTTATTCCCCTTAATTAGCAAGTTCTCTTTTAGCTCACCATTTTCGTCAAAAAATTCAAATTCTGTCTCATTGGTTGCGCTGTAATATTCAGGATTGGTAAGTACTTTTGGCTCAAATAATGTATCAATATCTTTTGAATCGACTTCTTGATGTAAAAACTTTTCTGTTGTTTTAACATCTTCGCGAGACATGCCCCCAACCAGCACAGCATCTTTAAATGGGAAATTAATCACTACATTACTGTTATTTTTAATAAAACCTACATTTTCTTGATTCGCACTGTAGAGTCCAATTTTATTACTAAAGCGTGTGTACTGACCTTTTTTGAGTGAATTTTCCGCCATGTCTTTCCCTACTCTATGCTTTGCCAAAAATGTGAAACTATTTGTTGTGAAATGCCAAAATTTTCACAAATAAGTGTATTACTAATAAGCATGAAAGCAACATAAGGATGTTCTTTTTTTAGCTAGTTGATTCATAACCTATAAAAAATAGATATGAAAAAGCCCCAATGTTGTAAATGGGGCTTTTATCTGATCTGGTGATTAATTGGATTCCGTAGATATGACAATAGATGTCATATAAAACCTTCTTTGAACTGTCGCCCTTCCAGCGACTCTAAGTGCATTTCAAGGAAATCTAAAGCCACTTCTGAGTAATTTGCGTTGGTTGAACAATTCACCAACTTTTCATCACAAAGACATTTTCCCAAATTTGCCAACTGAGTAACCAACTCATTTCGTACAAAAGCCAAGCTGAGAGCTTCAATCTGAGCTTGCAGTTCTTCACTGAAAAACTGCAGTTCCATACGATTACCACATTGTTGTTGCAGTACATATTTATTTAATACCGCTACGGCTTTAGCGGTATTTAATTCACCGTTCATCAATATTACTTATTGTGACGGTACTGGCTTGGATAAACAGGGTTTGGATCAGCCCATAAACCAAGGCGTTGAGAACGTGCGTTGCTTTCAGCACTCAAAATAATTTTATCTTTAAGATATTCACGATAAGCCCAAGCATAGCCATCTTTAACTTGCTTATAGTTAACACTATTCACGATGTTTAAGTTAGGCACTTGGTTTGTACGCATCTGAAAAATGGTACCAAGAGTACGACCGTAGCGGTCCTTACTATTTTCTTGCACATACACAATCGTTTCATGCAAGAAACTGATGTTCTGACGCGATTTCTGACCAAAAGCTTGACTCTTTTCTGGTGCATCAATCTGGTTGAAGCGAACACGGATCTGCTCATTGTTGTTGTTTAAAACGGTGATAGTGTCGCCGTCAGAAATACGTACAACTTTGCCAACAAAATCGGCTTGAGCTGCAGTAGCAACAACAGACATGGATAAGGTTAAAGCTAAACTTTTTAAAGTTGTATTAAGGTTCATTTTGAATCCTTAGTGGGTAAAGAATAGGTAAATTATATCGCATTACATAACTGCAATTTTTTTCTTAAAAAATATATTTAGCTGATTAGTTAGGATTTATCCCCTTTCTCTCAAGCCAGTTTTTCCATTGAAGTGCATACGCAACTAAACCAGGTTGTTTCGCCGTGCCATTGCGATATATCGCATTAAAAGATGGCGTCCATGAATGGTAAGCAGCTGCTCTAACCCAAAAATCGGTTGACGGTTTTGTGGCTAATCGATTTCGCAAGATCTTGGCTGCAAGTCGCGCATTCAGACATCCATCAGTACGCACATAATGGCTATTATAACTTTCAAACATACCGCCACGTTTAAAGTGTATGGTATTGATTTGGAATTGCCCCATATCCAATGAAAGGTTTTTGTTTTGCACTGTTTGTCCATTGGTACCACGCTCTTTGCTATGTATACCCAATAAAACATACAGCGGAACACCTTCTGACCGCGCAGCATGAATAACACAACTCAAAGTAGCGACTCTACCCGGTACGGTTTGATCGTAAGATACACTCGCTTGATTGTATTGCGTAGTTGGATAGGTATAAGTAACAGGACGGATATTCTGGCGAACGGGTTGTTGTTGTGGTGCTGGTGCTTGCTGGCCACTAGGTTGTGGTCTATTTTGTGCAACTGCCGTGCGCTCAGTGCTAGTCGGAGTTTCTTCAGTTTTTTTCGGTGTGTACTTCACGCCCAGGTAACGACTCGTAAAGCCTCTTGGCTTTGCTGGCGCCGTTTCTTGCTGAGTGTTGGTCATGACCTGAAATGGTCGATATGGTGTACTTGATCCATTAGAATTGACATGGTTTGCATATGCACCTAGAGCCTTAGAACTTTGAGGCAATTGAGCATAAGCAACGCTTGATCCTAATAGAGTCGCAAATAGCGTTGGTTTTAACAGCATATTAATCAGCACCTTTATCGTTGTTGTTGAAATTGTCGATTAGGTGCTGTTTACGGTCAGCTAACTTATTCAGTGTTTCAACTGGCAATGGGTTTTTGCCGTCATACCACGATAAGCTATATTTTTTTGGCGCATAGCGGAACCATGCCAAGAATGGCGAATTCGGTAAGAATAAAAGACCAGTACGGACTTGCCACGCACGATAAGCTGAATTGATGCTAACCATGTATAGATAAAACACCAATAATACACCTGGTACAACAAGCATTGGATATAGCGCTTTAAAGAACATATAAACTACGTACAAGCCTGTAAACATAGATAATGCTAAATACAAATAAGAAGAAAACTGATGGTTTTTAATAAGCTTGTCTATTTCATCATTACTCATTGAAGCTAAACGTTCTTGCCCTCTTGGGTAGTGAGTATTAGCAATGAGTTTTTTCAGTTGTTTAAAATTGTTAGGTGCGACAATTTCATATTCACATAAAGGGTGTGCACATACCCAATTCACGTTGCCTTTATAAGAACGTGGAATCCTGTTGTCATGCATTAAAATCGATTTACCGCATTCGGGGCATGTTGGCGACAGCATTGATCTAATATTAGATAAATGCGGTAAAAACCCTTTTCTAGCTGAACTCCAGTGGCTTTTACGCCCGAAATCAAAAAAGACTCGCTTTAAAATACCTGATTTACGGGGTTGATTAGCTTCAATTGCCTGTTTAATGGCAGCTTCATCTAAAACCTCATTGGTAATATTTACCTTTTGTGTAGCACTATCAGAACTATTTTTATCTGAAGACATACTTTTACCTACGGACTTTTATTATGTAGAATACGTTATTATATTAAAGGATTTTCAACGTGTCTAAAACCCTTTTTAACTTCGCAACGCTTATTTTAATTTCCACCCTTTTAAGTGCCTGTAATAACTCTAATACTCCAAATGAACAAGATCCATTAAAAGGTCAAGAAAAGAAGTTTTTAGACGAATCCGCAACGAGTGAATCAAAAGAACTTGTGTTTTATGACTTGGTAGATCCTAAGAAAAAAGACCAACCTATAAAGGCTGAAGAAGCAAGTGCTTCCGAGCCTGAAGCCCAAGAACAACAACCTGAAAAGGCCTTATCTCCTGAGATTCTTGAAGCGATTCGTGAAAATACAGAACGACAAGAAAAAAAGGAAAATGCACTCAGAACAATAGCTGAAGCTAAGCGTATTGAAGAATTATTAGTAGGTAAAGATCGCAGTAGTGATGATGGTTATACCTATAACAGTGATGAATAATTGATATATCAATGGTTTTAACCAATACAAACTTATTATTTTAAGTTAAAATGATTTTAAATTTTTTGGTATATACGGTTATGTTTAACAGTGCTTTTAAGAAACATAAAATAAAAATATGTTTTGGCTTACCAATCATAATTGTGGTTTCGATCTTAATATTCAAAATCTACTCCTACCCCTTTAAGCCAAGACTCTTAAGCCCCGATTGGATTGAAAGTCGCTACAATGGTTGGGAAGTTGAACATCATGACTTATGGATTGCTACAATTGTGGATGTTGTTGGTCCAAAAACAGTAAAAATTAGAAATCAAAATGGAGAAGAAAAAATTATGGATCTTCTCTATATAAATGCTTTGCAATCTTCGGAAAAAATGAAAAACCTCTATATCAATAGCTTGTCCGGTTATGTTGGCCAACAGCTATTTGTAAAAGGAGATCCAGACAAAGCGCGGTTTAATGGCGTCTTGATCGATGGTAACGGTGAAAATATCAATCTAAACCTAACTTATGTACCAGGTGCGGTATTGGATATGTCATCAACTGCATACATTCATGACCGAGAAAAGCAATTAGTTCCTTATTTCGCGAATATCAATTCAGAAAATAGAACGTTTTAAGTTATAAATTAAGGGATATTAGAAAGGCCAAGCTATGCCAGCACCATTATGTTTCCTCACACTGGAATTTACCGCCAAAGTCAAGAATCCAGTTGATGTGCCTGACATTATTAAGTCGTCTATTTTGACGCGTATTAAAAAGTGCCGCACATCATCAATAGAACAGGTTCAGTATCTTTATAATGCTGAAGAGAGCTACTGGAAGCCAAAAAAACAAGTCACTGAAGAAGCAACTCAATATCATGGCATCACCAATGAAGATTTATTAACGCAAGACTCAATCAATGGTCTAAAAATTAAAAACTATGTTGTGTATTGGGCAAACGTTTATACATTTAGAATTTTGCAAAAAAGCAAAGTGAAGTTTTTTAATCACCGCTTTATCTTTTTAAACAACTTAATCAACGTGATTGGTGAAGATGGTTCCCTACCCATGACAGAATGGGCACGTTTAGCCAGTGCAGCTTCGGGAAATAATGAATTTCCAGAAGAGATACTGACTAACACTAACAATAAGGTCATCTGTTTGACCGTTATATTTGATTATATTTCTGAAAAATTAACATCACTTTATGGTTTGGATCTTAATAAGCATTACGATCTGGTTGCTGCAGTACAATACAACAGTGCTATCAAAGCTAAGAGTCAAAAATCATTAAAGGTTCATAAGCTTATGCGTGATGATTTTAATGAGTTTAAATTGCTTTTAGACAAAGGCATGGAGATTAAGAGAATTAAAAAAGAATATTTTATAAATAATAACTATCACCCTTAAACCTAAAAGCCACTCTCTTAAAAGTGGCTTTTTTTTACGTTAAACATAAAATAAACTATCACTAAAACCCTTTTTTAAAATATAATACTTTTAATTTCTATTTTAACTGGTGATACATTGTGAGTTTAATTAAGAAGCAAAAAGACATTCTATCTCACGACCCTCTTGTTTCAATTTTTAGTAACAATGACCTTTTAACAATCTCAGTTGATACGGATTCTGAAGATTTGAATCGTCAACCTAAAAATATAAAAATCCCGAATGCCGATCTTAAAGAGTTAACAATACAAATCAGTGGTTTTGATACTTTAGAAAACAATGATGTTGGTCGTTATTTCACTTGTTCTGGTACCGTAGAGCTCGTTAATACACTAGGTAATGGTGAAGAAAAACGTTTTGTATTAGCAGAGCCAAAAATCAAAGTAAACGTGGCTAAAAAAGGTCATTTACCGCAAACAGAACAAATTAAACAATTGGTTCGTAATGCGTGGATGGATGCATTTAGCTATGGTTGCCAAAACATTAACCAACCTTACCACTATGAAGATGAAACTTGGTTTGAACGCTTCAAAGGTAGCATTATTGGTAAATTTGTACTGATCGTACTTGCCACTTTCTTTGCTGCTTTCATTGGTTTGGCTATTTTTGGTTATGCTGCTGGTAAAAAACAACAGGACCCAACATTAGAAATTGCGAATCAAATTGCTCAAGATCCTGAAGCATTAAAGCAATTGCTGAATCAATATGATCAACAAAATAACCAATCTGGTGCACCTACTCCACAAGCATCACCAGAACAAGCAGCTGAGCAAGAAAGACAGCAAGAAATTAGTTCATTCGGTTTAGATGCTGGATCTAGCGAATAACGCTGATTAAGCAATAAAAAAGCACCTTAGTCATAAATACTTTGGTGCTTTTTTTATGCCTAAATTTATTATGCAAATTTAAAAAGAATCCAAATGATGACGAGATGTACTGGATAGAACCAGTACGCCCACTTCCCCACTGGCGGTAATTCAAAAGGTATATTCATGTGCTGTCCTTTCAGTAGGAATTGTGCACCAATACACGTTGCAATGGCGCTACTGACAGCAAATGAGAATGCCAAAGAATATGTAGTCATATCCGTATAGTAGCCACCAATCAACCAGTTGAAAATGTTGGCCAATGAAGTGAGCAAGACGCTGATCATTAAAAAGTATTTCTTAGAATGAACGTTGGTTGTTTTAAAGAATAAATACAGGAATACAATTAATAAAACGCCCCACACGCTATACATAATAAAATTAGATAGCAATGTGATCACGACTAACAGAGAGACAAACTGCAGCGTTGCATATTTATGTTTAGATTCCCCTAATACAACAAGCAAAAATCCTAAAAGCAACGTAGGCATGACGTTCAGAGTTGTAAATGGCTCTTGGTTGAATAGTTGATACGGTACTTCTGATAGCACACAAAACAACGCCAAATTTTTAAAATAGTTTTTTAATGTATGGGTTTTCTTTTTAGAAATAGCTTGGTTCAAATTGAATGCAAGCATGATACAAAAAATAGGAAAAGCCCAACGGCCAATCGTCCTCAACAACAGATTATATTGAGGAAATAATATTGATGCGTGGTCAATAACCATGGTCACAATCGCAATCCACTTCAATAGATCCAAGGCTCTATTGCGATCTCGCACGGCGCTTTGGCTAATTACAGCTTCTTGTAGATGAACCATGTGTTATTTTTCGCTAAAGGGTTTGTATAAGCATCACTACGCTGTTTTCGGGTGTTGTTACGATTATCTAAGATCTCAATGCTATTCCAACCTTCGGGATAACCGAGCACCAGGCCAGAGTTATAAAATCTCGTGCGATGACGCTCTTCATCGCCGGCATAAAACAAGTACGCACGAATATCGTTATACGGTCGATGCCCGACCAATACGTTATCTTCATCACGATCAAAGTACTCATAAATTAAATCCGTATATTCACGATTGAAGTATCCGCACTTCTCAAACAGATCTGCACTTGAACGAAAAGTAATAGATTCCTTGGCCAGTGTTTTATTTAAAATCATGCGAGTGACATTACGAGCAAACACGGGCAAATTAAAATGCACAGGCAAATGAATTTCATTTATTTCGGACAAATCAATAGGATCACCAAAAGGATTAGAAAGTTCTAATGCTTTTTGATAAAAGTCCATCCATTGTGCAAGATATTCATCAACAAACTTTTTCTCACCATAATAAATTGGTAATCCATCAACCGTTAAAAGGTTTTGTGGAGGAAAAATATTGTTTCTTAAATCTAAGATGCTTTGTTTTAATTTTGCGATTTCGATTGGATCACTAATCATAACAACTCACTCGAATTAGAGTATTAAAATAATTATATAGGTTTTTAATTAATTGGATATAGGTTTTTAGCTCAGTAAATAAGCATTTTTGTTGTGTGGCGAATTAGATTTGATAAAAAATTTAAAAGAATATTTATTCTAGGAATTATTGATACAATGTATCTAATTTCTTACGAATTAGTATATACAATTGGGATTACTATGCTTACCCCTGATCGAATAGACAAACAAGTTAATTTGGCTGGAATTTACCAGTTGTGGACCAATTTATTAAATCACTTGGACATTGATAGTCATCCTGAATACAACATCTATAAAACTCAGCCATGGTACTTGGCTAATTTTGTAGATTACCTACGCCTACTCAACTTTAAGTTTGATGAATTAAATCTAAGAGAGATTCGTGCAGTTGATTATGACTTGGTAGATTGGTCATTTCTTAAATCTAATCGCCTAAGTGGTGTTGAGGTGTTTAAGGACCTTACCATTTATCTGCAGAAACCCATTTTTGTTACGCAATATCCTAAATGTGTAGCCATCAATGCTGATGTTCGCGATCGTAAGCTTGCGGAGGTTATTTATGATTACTACAGACGCTTCTTACCGTTTTTCTATTCATTCATTAAATTGATCAGATCAACGCAGCGCTTATCTCTAGAACGTAAATTACCCGTGATTGATAACTTTATGTCTAATTTTGGAGATCTTAGTACTGGTGTGTTTTATTCAAATATTCCATTTGATGATGCAGAGCTCAAAAGGATTTTGAAAAATGGCTTTGAAAAATATAGAGAGCATAAATCAGAACAGCGGTTTAGCCGTGCCATCGCAGAGCTAACACCGATGTTTAAAGCTTTATCTGAATACTTAAAGATTGTGTCTACGGTTAACTACGTGGATCTAGACCTTATTCACTTCTTACACAATGCATTTTTGGGTAAAAACTTTAATGTTTATTCAGATCTATTCGCTTTGGATAAAGAACCTAATTTGTTGGTCAATTTAAGTTGGACATACACAAAAGCATTTCAATATTCATAAATAGCACCATGGTAGTTTATGTGCATCGGCTATATCAAAAGGAAGAAGAATATAGCGATCTTTTAACGAAAGGGCCTGGTCATACCGAAGTTTTGTAGCAGAATCTCTAAAACAAGCTAGGTAAAGTTCAGTCATAAAGTTTCTCTTAAGCTACCTTCTTATTCAGTATGTGTTCGGCTAAGCGCTTGATACCGCCACCGTCCGTAATTAAATGTTCAAATAATTCGCCATTCGGGTTTTTAACTCCTTCCAACTGGCCTTTTTTGATGCCTAAGACATCAGAAATAATTGGATCTGAACCCGAATCAGCCAACAAGTAATATGCCGAGATCTGTTTGATTTGACCGTCACGGTCTAAGCGACCAATACATTGATCATGAACACCAGGCGACCAATCCAACTCACCAAACACAAATGTTTTGCATTTTGAGTGGTACTGCAAGCCATCAAGCCCGGCAGATGAACGTAATGAACTAATGAAGACTTTACTTTCATCATTCAAGAATGCTTGTTTAGATCGTTCCTTAGCTGCAGGTCCTTCCGTACCTGTATACATAACAGGATTGAATTCAGCCAAGCGTTCTAGCCAAATGTTGTACACATCTCGATGCCAACCATAAAGCATGACTGATTCACCAGACTCAACAAGCATACGCACGAACTCAGCGACATACGGCGCTTTGGCGATACCTGTTGCTTGGCGCATCATAATATTGAATTCTTCTGTCGCACGAAGCTTTTGCCCTTGGAATTCTTGAGTAGAGCTTAAAATTACTTTTGCCAGTTCCATTGCCTTGCCCTTAATTTGATCCAGTACTTTAGGATCGCTTTCGACATATTGAGGGATGATTTGTACTGGCGGTAACTCTCGATTTACATCTGCTCGAGTACGGCGCAACATTAGACCTTCATCACGTAAAAACATCCCAAACGCTTTAGGATCATTAATACGTTTTTCGTGTGAACACCACTCACGAGCGAATTCGGTAGCGGTACCTAAGCTATCTGGACGCAATATTTCAATGATGTTGTAGAATTCATCACCGTAGTTATAAATCGGTGTAGCTGATAGACCGAGGCGTAATTCAGCTTGGTCACTAATGAGTTTAGCAGCGGAATACTTTTGCGATGTATAGCCAGTCCGTAACTCTTGGATCTCGTCAAACACTACGTACTTAATCTTTCCGGCAAGATATTCAGCCCAACCGTTCAACTTTGAATAACTGGTGATAATGACATCGGGTGCTGCTTCACCCTCTTTGTGCAATGGATAAGGCGATGCTTTCTTTAGGATGTGACATTTTAGGTGCGGAGCAAAGCGTTCAATTTCATTCTTAATTTGCATTGGAAGATGTGTCATTGTCACAAAAAGCGCCGGGAGCGATTCAGGTAGAATCATCGGACATATTCCACTCGCTGTTTTGCCAAGGCCCAAATCATCCCCCAAGAGCAAACCTTTAACATTAAGTAGTAGATCTGCAGCTGCTCTTTGATACTCATATGGAGGCACGGCAAGATCAAATGTTTTGATCGGACGTTTATAGTCCATCACATCCAAAATATCTTCTTTTAGCGACACATAAGCCTTAGATTGCGCTTTCATGTATTTAAGATCATCAACACGCATTGGATAACGTTCAATAAACCAAAGTAGGTCGTGACAATTAGACGGCGTATCGCTTAACTCAATAAATTTTGATGCATGTTGGCTGACTTTTGGGAATACACGCTTAAGTCGTGTTTTAACATGTGGTTCACATTCAATGTGCCAGTTTTTTTCTTGACGAGAAATGGTGCCGTAAGATTTATACATTAGAAGACCCCCACTAAAATACGATGGCGGTAAATAAATTTATTGTTCAGTTGGATTGGAATGTTATTCACCCAATACGGTGTACCAACCACATAGAGCGCTTTTATGCTGTCATGGCTTAAATAACGATTGATCTGACGCAATAATGCGTTACGTGCACCATCTATTTTTAATTCAACACCCACCTTGCCGACATCAAGCTCAACAGTAAAATCAATGATGTCTTTATTTGATAGACGAACCTCACGTTCATACGGAATCTCATTGGCAATAAACATTTGCTCAATCGCGAGTTGTAAGTCTTTTTCGTTATAAAAACGGTATTTGTGTGAAGAAAACAGAATTCCAAGCTCTTCAATCGTTTTCATTCTGCATCCCCTTGGTCAGCTTTAGCAGCCTTTTTGTTTTTCTTCACCTGGCTTTTATCAATGGATTTTGATGGTACCAGTTCAACTTCACATTCAGTACACGATAATCTAAAAGTAGGACTACACGTTGCACCACGGCCACACTCAGGACACGCAAAAGATGCCCTAGTCTGTTTCTTAGGCTCAGGCTCTTCAAAATTGGCTAAACCAAGCTCTTGATAGAGTGTTCCACCGATCATAGTTTCTTTGAGTACAATAAACTCGTTATCATCGCCGTTTGGTTGTTCACCCTTATAAAGTTTAACAACCTTAGGTTCTGGTATTGGTTTGTCGTCATCATCTAACGGATCTTCATCAAAAGCCGTTGGATAATAACCGCCAAGGTTTGCACCGGTATTTGATATGTCGATTAGTCCGATCGCTACATCAAAGGGATTCATTGTAGTGGGAGTCGGTTCCTCTTCTTCATCACTTGTTGGGATGGCATATCCAGTGAGGGAATCTTGTGCTTTTGACGGTTCGGCAACTGGCTTCTCTTTTTTAGGTGATTTCAAAGCTGAATTGATTTCATTGCCAAGTAAGGCAATATGAAATAGCTTTGGAGAAGCAGTCGGAATGGACTCCAACAACTGCACTTGCTCTTGAATCATTTCAAGACTTGAAATCGTTTTGGGTGCGTACTTGTCATACCATTTGATGATACGCCCTTCATCGACTAGCTCATTGCACACTTGAATAAACAAGCCATCAGGTACAACGATTTCGGTCATCTTCTCGCCTGTCGTGCGACCTTCTTTTGTGCCGTCATCAGTCATAATCAAACCGATCTCAAGCATAAATGCCGCAAACTCAGCATTGTGATATGAGCGTTTAGATGGCTCACCAAAAATGCTTTGTTTCATATGACACATCTCATGTGCATAGCATTTAAAAATGTTAAGCAATGGTTGGGTGCCAAAGTAATCAGGGTTAAGGGCCAGTTCGTGCGTATACGCCGTATCATCTTCTGTCGAAGCAAATCTATTCTCAGACCAATAACCGGTATTTTTGTTGATACGTTGAAGCGTAATCAAACAATCTGGTAATTCATTTTTGAATAGCCTTTCATTGAAACGGTCATACACCAACTGCAGTTCTTCATAAAACTGCAACGTAGTTCTATTCTTTATGTTCATTTTTCAGTCGTCCAAACAGGATCAAACTAGGTGTGGATTGTACAAAACAACGTTTAAAGTTTACGCACAGCTTAAAATACAGTCAATAGTTTAAAATAATCAGCAAAGCATATATTTTTTTAAAAAAAAATTACAACACAAAAAATAAGTATCATTAAAGTGTAGGTTTAATAAATTGTGGTTGGTTTTCATAATATGAATGTTACGCTTTACTTCCACACAAAACTGGTGTTCCTATATCAATTTTGAGGGTTTTAAGTATATTATAAGCCACTTTTGTTAAATGCACATAGAAGTTACTTTTAGCGTTTATAAATGCTGAATAATACCCTTATTGTCAATAAGGCGCTATTTAAAGGCAATGGTTCTTAATAATGCTGTTTATAGAAAACTGGATATCGAAATGAGTCTGAATAACATAAAACTAACAGCCAATTGTTTTGCCCTTACACATCCTGAAAATGAAAAGAACTTGTTCAAGTACATTTTTAGAGAAATGTTTAAACGAAATAAGGTCGAGACATTCTGTTCCGCAAAAGTCATATTTTTTACAGATGGCAAGCACATCTATTTAAGAACGTGCGTATCGGACGTCAAAATCCCAATGGCCAAAGAATACATTGAAATTTCGCACGGTCAGCAAATCACTGGAAAAATCATGGTTCCTCTTAACCGTGAATGTAGCTTTAACCGCCAAGAAATTGAAGAATACATTTCGGTCCACGGCGAAAAACCCAAAGGCAATTCAGGTAAGAAGCGTAAAAATCTAACTGGAGATGAAGCAGCCGAATTCACCAAAAACGCTCTTAGTAGCAAAGGTCTATTGGATGTCACTATAATTGAGCAACAATGTGGACCACAGCTCAGCATTTTGAATATTCCAGTCCAGACCATAGATATTTCATTTAGTGCGACTGTTGGTGATTTAGAGCTATTTAAAACAGCATGGCTCAATGGTATTGGTCGTGATAAAACCTACGGCTTTGGAATGATCCGCTTAGATGGTACTTTGTTTACACCGCCTTGTAATAATAGTGCTCACGCCTAATCGAAAGGACTTTTAAAGTCCTTTTTTAAACGAAATTTTTTCAGATATTGATCTGATATAGATCCTGGTTGCTCAACATGAGAAATAAAGATTTAGATCCAAAGATAGGAATACCACTTAAAGTCATCACAGCGCGATTAGAACATGTGAAGTTTAACCTCAATGGCTTAATGAAATGTGTAGAAGCTTATGCGATCGCACGACAAAACAGTAAAGATCCGCACGAATGCCTAATCAGTGGTGATGAATGGACATATGCTGCACTAGATTGTCGAGATCCTATCTGGCGTGAACGAATGAAACGCACCAGTACCATTATGGGTGTTCAAGCCACTGGCCAAGAAATTCCACTCTCATTTATCAATCAGCTACCTTGCAACATTGGTGAAATCATTACTCTTGGCTCATGGAGCCTAACCAAAAATATTTATCGGTTTGAAGATCAAGTCATTCAAATGCTTGTAAAGACCGAGTACAACCGCAGTATCCCCGGTTTCCTATTAAACCTACCTGATATTGCGATCTACGTTCAAACCGACAATGCCAATCTCTACGTGCAAAATGAACAAGTGGTCGGTGTTATTTTTGCGAAAAACACGTTGAACGATCGCAAGGTGCTATTTACCACGGTATATACCGATACTGGCTTAGCAAAAACCATTACCATGCACTTCCCTGATGATGATGATTTTGAATCAACTGTTGAGGACTGCATGACCGATTTCATTGATACGTTTTTTGATGAAAAGAACTTGCCAGATGAACAAGAAATTAACACGTTCATGGAACTGCAGAAGAAGCTAATCAATTTGATTCTATGGTTCAGCCAAAAAGAACCAGATCTCAGACCATTAACACCAGAAACAACACAAGCCAGGCCTAAATTAGAGCTGATTAAGCGTGAATTGCGTTTATTTGAGGCCAATAAGTACAAGCCGACTATTGTTGGTACCGAAACAAATAAAAAGATCAATGAAGCGATCCTAAAGCGCGATGAAGATCTAAAGTCTGGCAACTACAAAGGTACCAAAAAACCACATCCACGGGTTCCTCACTGGAACTTTTACTGGTTGGGCAAACGTGGTACCAAAGAAAAATGGGTTAACCATTGGATACCATTTCAGATTGTTGGCGGTGTGCCTAAAGAAAAAGGGCTCTAAGGAATAAGTTATTAATTACGCAATGGTTGGGTAGTCTAAAAAATATTGGATTCCAACACTGATTCCGTAAAGCCAGTAAAAGCCCCATGAAATAAGAAAGAGCCCTATGTTGGCTCTTATTTTGTTTTTGTAAATCTCAATTTTAACGCAGCGTGATTTTCACTTTACCAACACACTTTTTGTTTAGTGGGCGATTATTACTATCTACCCGTCTCATATAGCCACATTGACTACAAGCAAAAGTATCATTACCTGAATCATTCGTAAATTTAAGCCAAATGTGACCATTGCCATCGTCTATATCTGTTTTAACGTATTTATCTAGATTCATGCTTAAACCTCTTAATAAGCTCACTCGATAATAACAATAGTTTTGCTTAGATAGTATTTTTCCAAAAGGAATTATTAACAGATTTTATATGTTTTTTAAGAAAAGTTTTTGAGCGCTTTTATTTATTAAAATTGAATTATTAAGCAAGGAGTTATAAAGCATGGCTAAATCAATAGACCAGTTATGGAGTGAATTACAGCAGATTCAATTTGATGAATCTAATTCCTTACCATGCGAATTCCATATCTGGAATAAAGGTACATATCGCTATCAGATCCTAGATTGGTTTGAAGCAAATTCTGAAAATGGCGTATTAAGCTTGCAAGGCAAAACCCATAAAACATTATGGGAAGAGTTTGGCAACACCCCGATAAACAATGATGATGAAATCGAAGAAGACTTTCATCTATGGGGCAAAGGTACAGACCGCTTCATTATCTGGCACTGGTTTGATGATCAATTAGAACACGGTGTAATTAGCTTAATTGAGAAAGGAGTTGCGTAATGGGATTATTTAGTTGCCCTCACTGTAATAGTGATATTGATACTAACGATAAAAAGTCTGGCCATCAGGTGAATGATGTAATTCAAGAAACCTTTTGTTCTGTTGACTGCAGTATTGAATATCTGGTGCATAACTCACAAATGATTGCAGTAGATCAATACGGAAGTTTGCCATTAAGCAATGAAAACCTGAATGAATTCATTGAAGCATTTTCTAATGAGGGTGTTGAAGATGATGTGTTAGAACACATCAAAGCTGAACTTTGTTAAGTAGTCGCGCACCTGCTCTAAACAACACTGACAATGGCATTTAAAAAAAGGGCTTAAATCAATTAAGCCCTTTTAATATTTATACGATAAGAAAACTTTCTAATGTTTTTCCAGATTCAATCTCACGATTTAACCAGGATGGACGTTTACCACGACCGGCCCACACTTCTTTGTGGTTATTCGGGTTGCGATATTTAGGATCTGCTTTAACCACTGGCTTTTTATTTAATTTACGATTTTCGCCGTGCTCATTTAATTCAAGAATAGTTAAGCCTAATTCTTTTGCGATCTCAAACATTTTGAGATAACCGTCATCAAGTTTCTTATTCTCTACTACAACAATTTGGTTTTGTGCCTTTTTAATTAGGTCTTCTAACTGGTCTTTACTTAGGTTTTCAACTTCCATAACTAATCTCGAAAATTTGGATATATCAAATATACACCAGTGCGTTTTGTTTACAACCGCATACGGTAGTTTTAATTGATTAAAATATTCAACTTATTCCATGGCTATTCTAATTTTTAAGCATAAGTTATTCCCACTTTAAATCCATTAATCTAAAAATACATTCAACCTGTTAGGTAAATTAATATGCACAAGTATCTCATGATGAATCTTGCGATTAACGAAACATCAGCACTACCAATTGGTATCCGTATTTGTGATTTTAATATCGGCTTATATGCCTCTAAGAAAATTTCAGAAGTGCCAGCTTTAATGGCATTGGTTAATTACACCCTGTTTAAGTATTCAAGCTATGAGAGTGAAGAACTTGAAGACATTAAAACCTTATTAGAAGAACATGATTTTAAAACTCGCTATGACTCTTGGGAAATCAGCGGTGATTCTTTTTACGTTTTGGGTTTTAAAGAAATTACAAAAGACGAGTTTGAATTATTGCAAAAACTTGACCTGTTGACCGTGGTAGACGAATACAACTACCACCATAAACTTTTGTCGAATCATGGTGAGCATAATTTTGACGAATATTTCAAAAACTTTAACGAGTCTAAAGAGCAAGAAATCTTGAAGCAGTTTAAAGACATTGCATTCAACCTAAAAAGTGATGCCCCTTTAAACTCGACATTTGCTCAAGACGTTATAGAGTTGCTGACTACCTACAAGTTTGGTACAGCTTTAGAACCTATCGACAGCACTCACAGCGATACAAGAAATCGTTCCTACTTTAGCCATACGCTTGAGGGTGACTTCGCATCTGGAGCTATTCAGGTCATTATTTCAAATTACAAAGAAACTGGCGTCAAAAACCCTTATTCAGTGATTGAGCCTTTAAATCTTGAAATTATGCTTGAAGATGAACAATGTTTTGATGATGAATATGCAAGTCTCGTTGTTGAATGCGAGTATGTGTTTAATCTTATTAAGACCGACTTATACACCAACACTTTTGAATAAACTAAGCCTTTAAGAGAGAAATCTCTTAAAGTTGCGCTTAAAAACGTAAACGATGTTTTTTTAATTGATTAAAAAAGGTTTTGAATTTTTAGCGCTGCAATGGCGCTCGTCATTATTAATTCTTTCTGGATGCTTAAATAAGTATTTTTTAAAAAAACTTTATCCGTTCATATTCTTAATATAATGAAACCAAATCAAGCAAATAGCTTAAAACTTGGAGAAAGCTCATGAATTTAAACCCTAATTTTTGCCCGATCGATTTTAACGAAGTTTACGGCAGTACTGACAATTTACCTTTGTTCTTGGTTAAAGCGTCACGCCAGGATTCTAACGATGACGAGCATAGTGAGTATTTCTTCATTCGAGCACCTCATGAGCACCGTTTAGCTTTCTTCCTTGCTCACATGTTCAAATCACATGTAGATAATGCCCTTTTGACCTTGGAAAACTTGGCTGAAGAAAATTATCAAAATATCCCTGAATTGGAAGAGTTGATGTCTTCATATGGTGTGATTGATGGCGTTGGCGTGGATACACTTTTTGATTTCCGCGCTAAGGAACTCACACTTGATAAAGCGCTGGAGCTAGTCGAATTCATTGAAATTAACCCACTCAATACTGATATTGTGGGCTCACTATTCTTGGAGGCACTTTAATGAATAGTAGCTTTATCTTAATTAATGAAGCTATGGCGCCTATTCGTAAGAATACGGCGCTTTTGGAAACCCTGTTATCTATGATCAGTACTGCAGATCAAGACCACGGCGACCAAAGCCCAAGCTTCCACATTAATATCCATGCTGGCATTGAATTGCCTAATCATGAAATTGCATATACCACTTTAAAAGGTTTTGCAGAGCTGACCGAAGATCATAATCTTTGTATCTATATGAATCCTGAGCTGTCAGAAAATGGCTTTATGTTGCTATCCACTCAAAACGTGGTACCTGATTGCTATGACAATTCTATCTTTGTAGATCTGTCGAATCAGTTATGCAGTTTCTTCAATCAAGAAGTACAGCAGTTAAACGATCAAGCGCAAAAGGCGTTAAAGCTGTTGTTACAGCATAAAATCAATGGAACAGCGATTCGCACGTTCAACCCTGAACAATTGCAGATCTTACAGAAAATCGCTGCATTAGATAGCTTCATGCTCGATGACCAGCGCGATTGGTTTTACTTTTCCGAAGTGGCCATTGATAACGCCTATAAAGACATGAAAAAAGGTTTAGAACTGTTGGTTCTCAACGAAGATATTAAGGATGCACTTAAACAGCTACTTGATGCAAACAACATGGAGTTTTGTGATTTACCAATACTCGTGGTTTTGTATCCCCTACTGGTTAAGTCTGAAGAAAATAACGAACTGGTACAGGCTTGCTTAAGTCATCTCATTGGCAACAACTTAATCAATGAGCCGTTTATTGCTGGTGTACAACTTGAAGCTGGTGCATTTAATAGTGAAATGAACACCTATACTTTATTGCCACACATGAAAGCAGTAAAAGAATTGCTGATAGATATTGAAGCAGATCTCACAAAAGTTTAACCGTTTTACCTGAGCAAATTGCTCAAAACCTTGGAGTTGTTATGGATACTATTGTTCGCGTTAAATCAGTTGGTGTTTTAGGTCTATCATCTAAAATCACGACATTTGTAATCGACATCGAGCTTGATGGCGGTAAATTAAAAATTGAAGATCAATTGCTTCATTTTAAGAATTCTTTACGTACAAGCTATCGAGAATATGATGAAAGTTTAGCGATCGTAAACAATAAGGCTATACTTTCCAATTTAGACAATGCAGTAAAACCAAACGAATTGCATGCTTTAGTTGATGATTATATCGACTCAGTTTGGGTAACAGATGCCAATAAAAACACCACTAAACAGCGCCGTGCGTCACTTGGTTTGCACAATCCAACGATAAAAGACAAAGGTGTTTTGAAAGAAGCCCTTTTAAGTGAAGTGAAATTAGCCTACAAAAACTATATCAATCAGAACGTAGAAGCCTGATCAGATCGGAAGTATGTTGCGACCAGCATACTTCTTTTTTTTTGAACCTTAGCCTAGAATCATCCAATATCATCGCTTCATACCAAGAGAATCATGCCATATCTCATATATTTAATGTTCCTTGCGTTTGCAAGCGCCGTAATTTTAGTGGAAGAGGCTTATGGTCTTAACATCCAATTATTTGCAATGGGGATTGTCGTCATCATTGGACAATTGGCAATTTTTTGTTTTATCAACGCAGCGATTAACATCAACAATGAAAAACAACATCGCAATGCCGTCAAAACCTTGCACTATGGCGCTTCATTTTCATTAATTGTGGTCACTACACTGGTCTATTTATATAAGTATGTGTTGCACAAACAGGAATATTTGACCATGGCGATTTACTTTTTAGGAACGTGGTTTGCCATCACCCTTTTTGACTCAGTGTTTAAGTTAGTCAAAGTTGGTATTTTTAATAGCAAGAAAGACAGTGCTGAAGTTGTGAACTCAACGCGTAAAGTGACGGTAGTTACTTTAGCGATCTGTATGATTGGGTATTACTTATTTAGCAAATATGCATTAAATATTAACGTACTAGACTAGGCATCTTGTAAACAAAACCGCACCTAATACACAAGCGCAATAACCAGCAAAAAAGAACATCCTTTTAATTATTGCGCTAATCTTTTCCGTCACAGTACCGTTATGAACAATAAAAACTATCATAAACATTAAAGCGATCGTGCAGAGGAATAAGGCAAAAACAATTAAATAAGTAAAAGCAAAGTCAAAGTTTAATACCACTGGAAAACCAATAGATACCGCCATTAAAGCTATTGTACTTGATGCATTCATATCTTAAAGCCCATCTAGCAACTAGCTTAATCGTAGCGATAAATAAGGTTTAAAACTGAAACTTTATTATTGAGATTGGTCAGTGCACATTAAAAAAATGTGCTTGGTATATACCAGAAAGCAAAGAACCAGACGCAAAACGCCTGGCTCTTTAAAATTGAAAGGTGAATAAAAAAAACACAAATCACTTGAACGCATTTCTTATTCAAGGTCAGTTTAATTAGATTTCTTGCCATTGTCTATGTAATGTAAACGTGGACAGCATTAAAACAATCTATATTTTTTGAAAAAAGTTTTGAAAAGGTACAGTGAAATATAATGAATGTATGAGCTCAATGCTCACCATTTGGAGAAATTATATGAACTTTGAAATCTTATCTAAAACAAAAGTTGTCGGTCTACAAGAAGATTCTCTCACCTCTTTTCAAAATTTTATGTTTGAAAATATTGCATGGGATAGCCAAGTCCGTGCTGATTATTACCAGTCAAATAAGAATACTGTACTGCTGGAGCTACCAGTACGTTTACGCCGTGACATTCAAATCGAAAACATCAACGGCGCTTTAGATGCACTAGTTGATTTTGAGCTGATCTACAAGCAAGACCAAGGCAAGTTGGTATCTTCATTGGTCGTTGATACGCAGTACTTGTTATGTATAAATGATCAGGATATTGATCTTTGGTCAATCGACAGAGAACTCAGTTTCTTACAAGAAGCTGACCGCAATCACCTTAAGAAGCTTATGCGTCATTGTGATGATCGTTTCCATGCGTGGATGCGCGAGATTAAGTCTTACTTCAATCGTTTGACAGTACAGCCGTTGCATCTTGATATGCAGATCAAAATACGCAAGATCGTAGGCTATACAGCGGTGCTACCTAAGACCTTTCCATAAGGTTTTAGGTGCCAGTATAAAAACAAATAGACCGCAATTAAGCGGTCTATTTTTTTGCCTAAAACGGCGTTAACAGATCTATGTAATATTTAGCCCTTAAAACTATTGGCAAGTATCTGAATAGCGCTCAGCACTTCCAAAGAATGATTCACCCTGATTGTCCACGATGTCTACATACAGATCTGGTTTAACTGGAGCATTGGCGAATACAGAGCAATAAAACGGATGAATCTTTTCATTCACAAAGCGGTTTAAAGAGTCAGTTTCATCAGAAGAGTATTTATCTGCAGTTTTGCTAGACATCTGAACGTTCATATTAAAGTGTTTTGAATACTTCACTTTTTTAAGTACCGCACCAGTTTCAATCTGGTACGGTGTTTTAGTGTTAAGCAAACGCTCAACTTTACGTTTGTTTTCAGCAGTAGGAGAAAGCGCAACAGCAGATTTTAAGCTGTTTGTATTCAGGTTATTTAAAGAACTATTAGCTAAAACAGCGCACGACATAGACACTGAGATTATTGCAACTGCAGATAGTTTTAGTGTTTTGAATACGTTCATGTTTAACGACTTTCCTGTATATACTTAAATTATATACTTAATATACGATATTTGATTTTTTTGGAATTTTAATCTTATTTGATTTTGTTAATCGGTATATACCAATAAGATTGTTTATACGCAATTTAGCAAGAATCGCCCCCTTGTTTGGGGTTACAATTATTGTAATTTACAGATTGTTGATACAGGAAACCGATATGTCTGAAGAAGTGAAATACGAAGACCGTGTACGTGCTGCATACCGTTCTGCTCAAGGCAATGTAGCTCAAGAGTTCTCCCCTCACATTGTTAAAGCATGTGAAGCATCATCAAACGCACGTATGGAGCGCTTAGCAACTGGTCAAACAACATTTGACGAGGAAGAAGCTGCATTGATGAAAAAATGGAATGCACTTAAAAACAAAGCCTAATCATCGCGAATACAACCTAATCTAGCTTACAGCGGATTACCAAACCCAATCACTCATAAGTAGAACAATATGGACGATAAACTTGAGTTTTATTTAGATGCAAAAGACATCTTATCTCAACCTACCAGTTGCCAAGCGCAAGGCGACTATAAAAAGGCACTGGAAAAAGAAATCACGGAACATCGAATAGCGAAAATGGAAATTTCGCCTTTACGTGGCAATTATGATCTCGACCACCTCTCTAAAATCCATGAAAAAATCTTTGAGCATATTTACGATTGGGCTGGAGAAGTGCGTCTGGACGACATTTCTAAACGTGCGATCGACCCGAACGGTAATTATGAAATCGGTCATTTCCTAGATAAAAACCTGATCCCTGATGAACTGAATAAGTTCTCACAGGCGGTTAAAGAAAAAGACCACCTGAAAGGTTTGGACAAAGACCAGTTTGTGCAAGAGTTCACTCAGCTTTATGCCAAGTTAAATGAAGCTCACCCTTTTGAAGAGGGTAACGGTCGCGCTGCTAAACTGATGATGAACCAGCTGGCCAATGATGCTGGTTACACCATGGTATATAGCAAGGTCGCCGTATCAGATTGGAACTATGCGTTTAAACGTTCACTGACAGATCAAGAGCTTTATGTCGGTGAAAACTATGAAAACCTAGAACCGATGGAACAAGACCTCTCTTACCTTTTAAAAGTCATGGACAATATCATTGAACCATACGATCTAGTCCTGAAGCTTGAAAATACGGAAGAACAAGAGCAAGAACAGGAAAATGACCAGGATAAATCAAATGATGATGATTCACCGAGTTACGGATAATTAGATTAATCTGTATACGATAGCTTTTAATTGATTAAAAGATTCTTGAAAAAAGAATCTTTTTTTTTGAGAAAAATTTATAATGAAGTGACTCAGATTAAAATAAAACCTTAGGAAAATATTGTCCGAAACTTGGAGATGAATAATGAATAACGCAGCACATCAATTTGCAAATAAAGTGGTCGCTCAATACCAATTTACAAACGGAAGTGATTCAAGTCTGAATCATTTAATTATCGGCAACAGCACCGCAGAAATTATCGACACCTTAATTTATATGCTTTTCTCAAGCCATGCTGAAACCTATGACGATGGCGTTGTTTGGTTTAAATCAGTGGACGCAATTAATGTTGAGAAGTCTTACATTACTTACAACAGTCGTGAAAACTGCATTTTTGCTTATTTTGTGTTTGATAAAAATCCATTAATGCTGAAAACAACCACATTGCATATTGATAATGTTTGTTACTTTGGATGTGAAAACGACACCACCAATAAAACCATCGAATTTTTAGAAAAATTCAAAGTTCGTGTATCCCTTGCTAAAGAGTGCCACAAGTTCAAATTCAATACTGAGCATCATGAAACCTTGATGCATGAAACCATCAAAACCTTAAAAACTATCTATGAAGAACATAACGACATGGATGCCGAAAAGTTATCTCAACACCATGACACAACTCATTTAGTTAACACATTTCTTGCTTAACCGTACACCATACAATAAACAAAACCCGAAAAAGGATATAACAATGCTATTAGGCGCTTTAAAACAATCTCTAAGCTCAGTCATCGACATGAACCGCTACACCGCCCTTTGCTCACATGTGGAGGGTGAAAACTTGCCGTTATGCGCTCAATTTCGTGTACTTAAATATATCTTTGGTGTGCATGGTCTAAGCGCACTTAAAAATTACAAAGAAGTTGAACACATTGACGAAGCCTTTTTGAAAAAACACTTCCTACGCATGATGAACTATGACTTTGAAGCAGTCATATACCTTGCTATGGTCGGCATGCGCGAACTTATCTTAGAAGCTGATGCTTTTGACCATGACGGCGAACAAAACACCCAAAATGAGCTTAAACAAGCATTCCAATACGTTTCAGAAAATGACGTTCGTAATTTTGCTTATGTCACTCACATGGGCTATTCAGAAAAGTATTTCAACTGGAATATCATTCGCCACCAGTCTAAAGATGAAGCGGATAATCCCCTCACCTTTTGGTTATTTAAGAATGCAATGTATTCACTATTTTTCAACTTAGCCAATCGGAAATAATGCCCCAACTCATTAAGAGTATTTAAGTCCGAACTTAAGTACTCTTTTTTTTTGCATTAGAAAAATAGATCGGTATATACGCCGTCTAAGCATGGCTTAAAACGTATACGATGATTTTAATTGATTAAAAATATTTCAAATATCCATTACGTGTTTTAGGTCGGTTAATTAATTCCAATAAAGTTATTCATTAGTATTTTTTAAATAAAATGGTTCTATCGAAAGCAATTGCTTAAAACTTGGAGTCCTGTAATGAATCAACTTGATAAGCTAAATCATTTAAAAAATATCATCAAGCAAGTACCACATGAGCGTTTTGATCTGGATTTATGGCGCACGATCCCTGGTACCGACAATATGACTTTTGCTCAACTTATAAATAGTGATGCTAATTGTTGCGTCATAGGTTGGGCGACAGCTGATGAAACATTTAAAAGACTTAACTTCATGATGTTAGACGGCGTTCCCCTTTATGCACCATTCCGTGCGAATACTGGTGAGCCATTCACTTATGAAGAACTCAAAACAAATGTTGTTTATCGCGGTTCTGAAGCAGTACGTGAGTTTTTTGGACTCAATTATGAAGATGTCGATCATATTATTTTTGACAGCAACTACGCTTTTGAAGACCGAATCATAGACGAGATTATTCATCATATCAACCAAGTTATTAATTGCGTGAACATCCGTCCACAAGACCTTGACCACTTGTTATCTAGCTCAATTGTTGCACTGGATAAAGAAGTCCGTGAGTTCACTTTAAATGATGATGAAGTCCGTGAAATATCTGTTGTGGTTGATTGCTTCAATAAGTTTTTCCCCGATGGTGCTTATCTTGAGTTTGTTGCTACGGTCAACGTACCAGGTGATTGTGATCCACTGGAATACATCGCCAGCAATTACAACATTAAAGAGCCATTAGCTTTCGTTCCTAAGCCGAATGAAGCATTAGAAGAATATCTGGAAACATACCCGATCGAACATCTCATGCATAACTGGCAAGAGGATTTCATTTCGCCGTATGACGAAATCATTAATCAACGTTTAACGCATATCGCATTGCAAAATTTAAATAGCGCAAAAGTAGTTCAATAAGGAAACCTACCCATGACAATTGAAAATCCGCAACTCGTCAGTGCCATCAACGAACTTGGCTTTTACTTGCCACAGCAAGTACAACAGATACCGAACACCACAGAAGCCGGTTTTCGTGTGTATGTGATCGATACAGCAAAACATACCAACATCGAGGCACTAATTAGTGCTATTGAGAATGTCAGTATCACTTCACAGCCCTTTTCTTTTCAAGATGATTACGACATGGGCGTGTTTTTTGAGGGATTTAGTTTCTTCTTGCCTATGCTCATTACACAAGACAGTGATGCACCTTTACCACTGTTCTTAATTCAACTGGATTTGTAATTCCAACAGCGGTACGTGCGCCAATATGTACCGCTACCCCTTTTGGCACACCGCCTAAAACTTGGAGCAGATATGAACAAAGCAACGACCGTTGAGCGTTTAGAAAAGCTGATTGAGCTAGTGATCGAGGTCATTCCTGATGAAAGCTTTGATTTCGACATTTGGCGTGATTATGACGCAAGCCATACAGAACAACACACCGATTTCTTTTCAGGTTTCACCACAGAAGAATTGTTAGATAAAAATATTGTAGGATGCCTGATTGGTTGGGCTACGTCTGTCGAGTATTTCCAAAATCTAGGTTTCAATTTTCATGGTTCTGTTGGGCCAATCTTCATGTATGAAAAAATACTCAGCAATGAAGAGCTAAAAGATGCGCCTGTTGTCACTGTACCAGTCGTTTACCAGTGGAAAGCAGTACGTGAGTTTTTTGGCATCACTCAGGAAGATGCTTTGGTGATGTTTAGCTATGACAATTACGACCAGGCCAAAATTGATAAGGACACAATGATTCGATTTATTGAACGCATCATCCAAAAATATAAGTAACCACCGAAACGGCGCAATGCCGTTTTGCTAGACGTTATAACCGCTTACGATGATTTTAATTGGTTAAAATATTTTCAATATTTTTAAATTTTGAGAAAAGTTTTTCCCCTGGTACACCCCTCTATACTTAATCCATAGCAAGCAAGGCACAAAGCCTTAAATCTGGAGTAAGTCGAGTGAATACAGCGCATAAGTACGATGATCAAGTCATCATCCCAACAATAGCCGGGCAACTGGAGTTGCTGTCTGGTACCGATCTAAACAAAGAACTGGCTGAGCATGTTTTTCATGAAGCACCAGACATCGATCTAAGTATCTATGACATTTTTATTGTCTGCTTAAGTGGCGGTAAGGATTCGATTGCAGCGTATTTGCGCTTACTGGAGGCTGGAGTAGATAAAAGCAAAATTGAGCTTTGGCACCACAAAATTGATGAAGAAAACCAGCCGTTCATGGATTGGGTGTTCATGGAAAACTATACCAAAGCATTCGCTCAGGCATTCGACACACCATTGTACTTCAGTTGGCTCGAGGGCGGTTTCCTTGGCGAAATGCTCAAAGAAAACAGCTACTCAAAACCCCACTTCGTAGAAACACCAGAGGGCTTAATTAAGCTTGAACGCGACAACAACCGCAGTAAAACAGGCACACGCTTGAAGTTCCCACAACAAGCAGCCAGCCTCATGACGCGCTGGTGTTCTTCAGCGTTAAAGATCGATGTCGGACGCAGAGCATTGAACAACCAAGAACGCTTTGACGGCAAGAACATTTGTTTTATCACTGGTGAACGCCGTGAAGAGTCACCAAACCGCAGTAAGTACAACCAGCTAGAACCGCACCCATGCGACCGTAGAAGCGGTAAGAAAGCAAGACGCGTTGACTGGTGGAAGAACGTGCTTCACTTCACTGAAGAGCAAGTATGGGAGTTACTGGAGAAGTACAAGGTTACTCCACCAGTGCCATATCGCTTAGGTTGGGGCCGTAGCTCATGCATGACCTGTATCTTCAACAGTCCTAAAATCTGGTCAACCATCAGCACCTACTACCCTGAACGCGCTCAGCTGATCGCTGGTTATGAACAAAAGTTTGATTGTACGATCAGTCGCTCAAAGATCGATGTCGTCAGTCTGAGCAATGGCATTGAGCCATTCGACATTCAGGATATGGAAGCACTGGTACAGTCCAAAATTGAAAGTTATTACCTACCAGTGTTCACGGATAACTGGACGGTTCCACCAGGCGCATTCAACAAGGAGGGTTGTGGATCGCTGTAAATTAGGGTGCCATTTGGCACCTTTTTAGGATGAAAACCGCAAGCGATGTTTTTTAATTGATTAAAAATGGTTTGGAATAATTTTGTTTTTGAATAAGTTTTTGACACCACCTGTCAGCATAAAATGATTTTAAACCAATCAATATGAGATGATGTTTATGACAACTTTAAACGAAACAATGCAAAAGTTCTGTAAAGCTAAGGCAATGATGACCTATTTAATGTCTGATGATCCTATCATTGATGAATCTGTCAGCCGTTACGAAAATTGGGCATTGGCTTATGACCTTTTTGTGAGTATTGGGCATCTGGATCTAGAACAAGTTGAGCAGATCTGGAATGAAAAAACCCATACCAATTTTGTGCTTTGGGGTGTAGTTGGTGAATGTTCAATAGAAGAAATTGTATCGTATGTGACAGAAGAATATGACGCTCAAGCTGTCACACTGGCGCAGATTAATGAATTACAAGACGGTAAAACACTGGCAGAAATCTAAAATCAACCTAAGGAATGAGTTATTAATTAAGTATTAATAGCTCATTTTTTATTGTCTGAAACTATACAACTACCACCTTGAATCATTTTCACAAGCATCGCCATCGCCGTCACCATCCATCATGGTATCTGGGCAGTTTTTCACAAACCAATCAGCTTCTTCTTTAGATCGCATTTGAGAGCAATGCTTACGACCATCGCACTTATAGGCTACTGGCTTTTGATATATAGCATTTGTAGTTTGATTATCTTTATATAGATATTTCTTTAATTGAATGCTACCTAGATATGCCACCCCAATAGCTATGCTAATAAAAATTATCCATAGATATAGTGGCAATGATTTTTGCTTGTCATGCGTTTGTTCATGGTCGGAATAGTAAACATGGATTGCCCTATTTTTATTTTCTTTTTTAACTACCTCGAAATAGACCTCTCGACCTACTATTGGCTGTTCGCCTTTCTGAAAATCCTTAATATGGAAAAATACATCACCAAAATTACTCGTAGATATAAAACCAAAACCACGCTCATTATTATATTTTTTAATTGTTCCTGTTAGTACCACCTAAAACCCCAAATATATATTAAAAGCTATATTAATTATATTTGTTAAACCTAAATAAATACTATCTTTTTTTTAAAAAATAGTTTTAAGGTTTATGGATTTATTATAATTAAAACATCAAAAGCAATTGCTTAAAACATGGAGTAGCTATTATGAATAATTTTTTCGCTGGTGCTGAAGTCATCACTGTTTTTTCTTTACAAGACGCTTTAGAAGAGGGCGTGATTCTTTGCCTTAGCGATAAAGAAGAACATGCCAAAGATTGCAAACAGTTCTATAAGTTCCCTGTTTATATTACAAGCAACTTGTATAACAAGCACCTGACAGCTGCAAAAGCAATTTTTCCGAATGGTACGGAAGCTGATGCTGAAAAAATCAATGATTTAATGGGATATACCATCTTTGATATGTTGAACATGAGCGTTCGTGGTTCAGTTGCACTTAATGACCAAAGCGTTAAGTTTAAATATGCTCTACAAGATACACCGCATACCTTTTCTGACACCTTAATCACCAATATTGCTACGGTTGGGCCTGGTGTGAATGGTGAGCCTATCATTACTTTTATGATGCCTGAAGACCAATAAACACAACACCTAGCATTGACCAAACAATGCTAGGTTTTTTTGAGATCCGAACGTTCATTGAGAGGTATAAAAAATTCAAATGGCGACTATGAAAATTGACAACCCTGACTTATTCGGCTTTGCAAATATGCAAGAAATAGAACAACAAAGAGAAAAAAACGAATTAAAACGTATAGAAACGATGAAGCTTGTCCGTTGTGACTGGTTTATCGCCGTGACATCTACTGGAGAGCTGTTTAAGTACAGTGAAAAAGTACCAGCAAAATATAAGGCGTTTAAAGGCATTAAATTATTCAAGTGCTGGAATGAAGCTACCGCGGATCTCGTGTTAAATGCCGTAAAAGGCGCAATCAAGCGTGATCATTACGAAGTGCCAGACGTTAAAAAAAGCAAAAAGCTTGCTGTTGATAGTTGGGTAAGAAACATTGATCTAAAGTTTCTACATTTGCCAGTCGGTCAACTCACCAACCTATACAGGGAACATCAGGAGCGTTTAAGACTGAAGCGTGAAAAAGCCAGACTTAAAGAAAATGAAAACACGTATGACGTAGAACCGCACTAATCACACCCACCAGGAATAAGCACCCATAGCTTATTCCTTTCATAAGATGATGGCCGTAAACGGTGTTTTTAATTGATTAAAAATAACTTGAAACCATGAGCCTATCAGCCGTAATACTTTTACTGAAAAGTTATACAGGCCACATGCACCGATATAATGAATACATCAAAGCTCATTGCTTAAAACTTGGAGATACGACAATGCAACTACAAAAATTTAATACTGGTACTGCTAATGTGCGCCACTTGCTACAAAGCTTCACCCAAGCGTATGACGGTTTACCAAGTTGCGTCATCAATGTGATTGGCGTAGCAACCAAAGCAGATCCGCAGTTTATTTTTAACATTGAACTGGATGTCATTTTATTTCACCAACACAAGTCACAAGCCTACTGCATTGAAGTCAATGCACCGTTACAGGTTCAAGCCATCGCAGACGCTCACGAATCATTTAGATTCAGTCCTGATGATTCTCATGCATTGATTGAGGGCGAAGTCATGGATGTGGCGATAAATTTACAACGCCAAGCCATTAATGACATGATTCAATATGATTTGCTGTCAGATGCAGAACTGGAAAAGTTCAATACATGGAATAAAGGTTTCGCCAGTGCATTACTGACAGAATGTTTTGAAGATGTCGCAGATTTTAATGCGCTGCATAGCTCACATTTTATGGCGAACACTGTTTATTTAAGACTGATTGAGTACTTTAAAAACAACCTGTCATAAGAAACCATTAAACAAATAGAGGGAGATCCAATAAAGGTCTACCCTCTTTTTTTTATGCCATTAGATTTAATGACGTATACGATGTTTTTTAATTGATTAAAAAATATTGAAATTTTTCATTGCCAGTTCCATAAGTAATTTGAGAAAAGTTTTTAAGGGATATTTCACAAATATAATTAATTCATACCTAAGCAATTGCTTAAAACTTGGAGTTGAAGATATGAAAAGCGTACTTGATTTTTTTACAAACCGTTCTAAAACATTAAACATTATTGTGAATCCTGAATTAAATACAGGTCATTCCCTTGCTGATTTTTCGTATAACGAAGAATTGCATCAAGACCTTAATGTATTAACGGTTATTCCGCTTGATCATTACGGAAACTTTCTATCTTTAACCCTTGATGATTGGAGCGTTATTACTTCAAAAGTTCAATTCCCTGAGCATCTTGATTTTAATCAATTACTCAGCATTTTTTGGGAAACACAACCCATTTTAGTTGTTACTGACATCGCACGTTCAGAAGTGCATGACAGCGACTTTTTTCAACAAAGCTTGGTCAAGCAAGTCAATCTTGCATATAGCCGAGATATTGCCAGTGAATATGCACCAGAAGATGTTCACTACATCTCTCAATCTTTTGATTTAGATAAGCTGATGCGTTGCGGTGTATATCTGCAAGGTCATTGCTATTCAGCTCATGATTTCGTCATTAACAACCATAACCTATTTGAAAAAGACAGCTTGATTGTGCCTGTTTTTAACATCCACTCGACACAAAAAGAACTGCAACAATTTTTAGTATTTGATCTGCAAGGTAAGTTTTTGGATTGCGTTGTTGGCACTGAAGTTTTGTACTAAGGAATATTGATCATGTCTAAAAAATACTTATTGATTGAATTGAGCTACGAAGCACCAAACAACACCAGTGCTGATGCTGTTTTGCACAATGTCTATATTGATATTAATCACCCTGAAAATCTGGCGATGTTTAGCGAGTCTTGCAAGAATCGCCATGAAATTAATGAAAACCTACCCATTTGCCAGTTAATCACTTCATGGGTTCGATTACTAGGGATCTTCACCATTCTGGACAATACAGATCAGGACAAAGAAACCCCTGTTCTCATTCAACTTGCTGACGGCGGTACTTTATCTATCGATGGTTGGGAAATTCTCGACCAAGAAACCAAAGATAGACGCTTGGCGTTAATGGACATTGAGCCAGATGAAGAACAAGACGTAGACGACCCTATTTTGTTCGCTCATGAGCATTCAGACTCAATCACACTCACCAAAGTCGAAAAGCCAGTAGCAGAAAGTGTATATGTCGCTACGCGTAACTCTTACAGCAACAACTTTGATTTAGTTCTTGAATGTATCTTGAATCCTGAAAAATATTACAGCCTATATCAAGGCTCATATGATGGCACTCATGTTCAAGTGATCCTGAATGACTTGGCACTACTACCATCATGTAAGACACATAAATCAGAAATTGGCGACTATGTAACATGCAATGTACTGGAGCTGTTCAAAGGCTCAATAGATGCGTATGGCGCAGAAAGTGAATTTATTGATTCATTCGTGCAACTCGACATTACACCGTACTTAGATAGCACACTGAAAATGGACTACACCGAATTGCAGTTTAGCTACCAGAGCAACGATCTCATTGCATTTTTTGGGAATGATCCATGTTCTTAACATGGATCTCTATAGAATAGGAGAAAATACAATGTCTGATCATATCTATAATTACATCATCGGCAGAATCGACAAAAGCCGTAAAATTATGGTTCTGGTGAACTACGAATCAAGATCCAATCTGGTGACTCAAGCACAGTTAATGAAAGTCCAATTCCCGAACCTCAATACCTTGAGAATGTTCCTGAATGACTTTGAGCCAACGGAAAAACATGTTATCCATTACTCGAAATACAGTAAAGAAATGCCATCAGGTGCAGATGGATATTTCCTATTTTCAGAACATGACCAACAATGGAATATTTTTGATCCAAAAGTTATAAATCGGTTTGTTCACATACACCAAGAAGCACCAGAGTTCGATAACTACCAAGATTATATCTGTTCTTGTGAAGTCAAAAACTCACCTACACTTAAAGCAAAACATAAAAAACAAGCATTTGTGCAGAAGATGATCTTCACTTCATTGGGTTTTGAGCGTTATTGCCATCATTGCAATGGCTATGAACCACTGGATCGCTTTTATTATCATTCTGATACCAAAACCTATGAAGCAGTTTGCAAGCCTTGTTATGTTCCTCATTACAAGCCTTACAAAATGAAAAAACGTATGACCAGTACGGTTGAAGAATATATTTAATCATTAACTAGAACTCAAAAAGATGGGCGAATTCAAACATGAGGTGCGACAGTTTCAAAAGCCATATGATAATCAACAAGCTGAGCAAATTTCTCTAATGGTGTAAGCCAATCTAACGCCTTTCTAGGACGAGTATTCAGTGACATGGCAACTTGATTTAAATAATGCTGATCTGCCTGATTTAAATCAATCCCTTTAGGTAAATATTGCCTAATTAAACCATTCATATTTTCGCATGTGCCTTTTTGCCAGGGTGAATGTGGGTCACAGAAATATACATCTATGCCTAAATCTTCTTCGAGTATTTTATGTTCTGACATCTCACGTCCACGGTCATAGGTCAACGTTTTACGCACTTCTGCAGGTAAATATTTCAGAGCTTCAGTTAAAGCCTTGCGCACTGATTCTGCCTTTGCATCAGGTAATGTTGCCAAGATACAGAGCCGTGTATTTCGTTCAATAAGTGTTGCTATCGAACTTTTATTGTCTTTACCTTTAATTAAATCAGCTTCCCAATGACCCGGTATTTTTCTTTCTTGAACTTCGGCTGGGCGCTCATGAATAGTTTTAATATCCTGTAATATAGAATCTTTTTTAGGTTCACCGTTAGCTTTTCGCTTTTTATTTTCATGACGTAGACAGGATAATAAGTCTTTTTTCAACTCACCCTTGGGTAATGCTCGTATCGTTGAATAAATCGTTGTATGGCTTACATTCATTGTTTGATCCAAATCAGGAAATGTCTTTAAACGCTTTGCTATTTGCTGAGGAGACCATAAACAACGGATCGCTTCAACAATAAATTTCCAGAGGATTGAATCGATTTTGAGTTTTCTGTGACCACGTCTACGTCTAGCAAAAGTGTTATCAGAAGCATATTGAGCTTGATAAACGTCATTGATGCTATTTCTTTTAAGCTCACGATAGATCGTACTAGGATGTCTTTTAATAAGTTCAGCAAATTTTCTGGCTGAAAAGCCTTCTTTTCTTGACTCAAGCATTAATGCAGTACGATCTTCAAAGTTAAGATGATGGTATGACAATTTTATATACTCCATAAACCCTTTAAATTAATTAGGTGGTTTATGTCGCACTTCAAGTTTTACTCTGCCAAGTATTTTTAGATAATGCTTGGAATCAATTCAATTCATCAAGTTTTAAAAAATAATTCCTTTTGTCAGGTCTATCATTTTTTAAATGCTTTAAAAATATTTTCGCAGTTTCCTCCGATGCATCCTCTCTTAGGCAACGTTCAACAAAGGATATATCTACAAATTCATCTGCTAACCCAGCACGACCAAGATCTAAAAAATAAATTTCATTGAATTTATCTATAAAAATATTACTATCCGTGATATCGCCATGAGAAAAAACCAATCTTTCTTCAACACGAGTCTCGGTTAACTCATTCCATAGACTTAGGTAAGTTTTATGGTCTCCCCATAATTCAGTGTCAAAATCATCTTGATCTATATCGTCAAGGAGTTGGTTATCAATAAAAAATTTTGACTCTTTTAACCGATGATCAATGTTTGAAATAAATGGACAATCAATAATAGCAATTGAATTTAACAGATTGAGTGCCTCCTTATAGATAGCAAGCAATTCTTGGTCTGTTAAAAAAAGCGCTGAAATTGGTTTTGCATTGATCGCTTTAGTGATCATGAATTCAAACTGCTCATCCTGAAAAGTCATGATGAGTTCAGGCACCTTTAATTTCTCAGAGAGCCAACTCAACATTTTCGCTTCACGAGAGACACTGTATGTGGTCTCTGTATATAAAGTGCTAGATCGCTTAAGAAAAAAAGTTTCATTATTTCGATTAAAAGAATAAACATCCGATGGCGACTGACCAATTTTATTTGGCTCTAAAACGCTGTTTCCGATAAATTGTTGAATAATATTGGGCAATTCCATCAAGTTTTCCTTTTATTCAGCATTAAAAACCCCGCAAATGCGAGGCCTAGTAAATAGATGATCTTAATTTGGTTCACTGTAGCAAAAATATGGGGCGAATTCAAACATGAGGTGCGACAGTTTCAAAAGCCATATGATAATCAACAAGCTGAGCAAATTTCTCTAATGGTGTAAGCCAATCTAACGCCTTTCTAGGACGAGTATTCAGTGACATGGCAACTTGATTTAAATAATGCTGATCTGCCTGATTTAAATCAATCCCTTTAGGTAAATATTGCCTAATTAAACCATTCATATTTTCGCATGTGCCTTTTTGCCAGGGTGAATGTGGGTCACAGAAATATACATCTATGCCTAAATCTTCTTCGAGTATTTTATGTTCTGACATCTCACGTCCACGGTCATAGGTCAACGTTTTACGCACTTCTGCAGGTAAATATTTCAGAGCTTCAGTTAAAGCCTTGCGCACTGATTCTGCCTTTGCATCAGGTAATGTTGCCAAGATACAGAGCCGTGTATTTCGTTCAATAAGTGTTGCTATCGAACTTTTATTGTCTTTACCTTTAATTAAATCAGCTTCCCAATGACCCGGTATTTTTCTTTCTTGAACTTCGGCTGGGCGCTCATGAATAGTTTTAATATCCTGTAATATAGAATCTTTTTTAGGTTCACCGTTAGCTTTTCGCTTTTTATTTTCATGACGTAGACAGGATAATAAGTCTTTTTTCAACTCACCCTTGGGTAATGCTCGTATCGTTGAATAAATCGTTGTATGGCTTACATTCATTGTTTGATCCAAATCAGGAAATGTCTTTAAACGCTTTGCTATTTGCTGAGGAGACCATAAACAACGGATCGCTTCAACAATAAATTTCCAGAGGATTGAATCGATTTTGAGTTTTCTGTGACCACGTCTACGTCTAGCAAAAGTGTTATCAGAAGCATATTGAGCTTGATAAACGTCATTGATGCTATTTCTTTTAAGCTCACGATAGATCGTACTAGGATGTCTTTTAATAAGTTCAGCAAATTTTCTGGCTGAAAAGCCTTCTTTTCTTGACTCAAGCATTAATGCAGTACGATCTTCAAAGTTAAGATGATGGTATGACAATTTTATATACTCCATAAACCCTTTAAATTAATTAGGTGGTTTATGTCGCACTTCAAGTTTTACTCTGCCATGGCAACTATTAATTATTGCCATCTTTTTTTGATATAGATCTATGTAATCAGGTTATTTTAATATGTGAGCCTTATTTTATTTAATTAAATATAAATAATTGATATTAGTTTTATTCAACGTATACGGTGATTTTAATTGATTAAAATATTTTAATTACTGAACCACTACCGTTGTTAAATTCAGCTTCATTAATATTTTAAGGAAAAAATTATAAACGCCACTTAATAACTATTATGGAATCTCAGATGTAGAGCACACGGCTCAAAACTTGGAGATTTTAAAATGTCACATTTCACAGTTGCAGTAGTTACCACCCCTGATGGTGATGTTGTAGATGCCCTAGAACCATTTTACGAATTTGAATGCTCAGGCATTAAAAACAAATATTGCATTTCAGAATCATCATTGGACGAAATTAAAGACCAATACGAATCGACAGAAATCACTTTGATGAAAAACTCAAAGCCTATCATAGATGATGGTGAAGAACGCTATGCGTTTCTTGACGACCCTCGTTTCGTGCGTGATGCAACAGACTTAGAGCTTTATGCCATCAAAAACAACAAAGGTGATATTTTTGCTGACTTCCCGAACGGCGGTAAGCATTTATCAGTGGTACAGGTCAAAAACGATGATGGTACGTACTCAAGTCGCATTCGTGATTTAGGCATGTTCATTCAATGGCATCAAAAAGATGTGCCATGTACTGAAGTGTTTGAGCTTCAACAGTTCATTAACTGGTATAACGAAAAAGTTACGCCGACTGTTTTGACAGGTGAAAAACCTGATGAAAGTTGGACAGAATGGATAGAGCTTGATGCTGACGGTAAAGTGGTCGATTACTTCACCACCACCAACCCGAATCCGAAATACGATTGGTATGAAATCGGAGGACGTTGGAAAAACATGCTGTTGCGTCTTGATGGACGAAAAGTGGATAGCTGCCCGATTGGTGAGCTAGATTTTGAAACCGAAATCAACCGCTTAAAAACCGAAGCTAACCGTGTTTATGACTATTTTGAGAAGTGTATCGGTGATGCTTCACGTACTTGGCGGTCATGGGCTGATGTTTGGTCTGATGAATCAATCGAATCAGTGAACGATAAGCGTAATTTCTATCATAACCAAGATGCAATCTTATTAATGAAAGCCAGTGATACGGATAACCTGTTTGGCATATTCGGACATGAATTTGATGAATTTTTGGTGAGCCGTGAAGAATTCCTAGCTAAAAAATCAGCAAACCCATTCGGTACATACTGTTTCTTAGATGCGACCAGTGGTGATGAAATAGGCGACTGGACAGGTTCAGAGTGTGGCATGTTTGGACTGGATATTCGCAAGGAAGAAGATTGGGAAAACAAAAACCAAGCCTTGCTCAAGAGCTTTCCAAGCGACTATATAATCACGATTGTTGATTGCCATATCTAAAACCCAAACAGGGATAAGCGTAAAACCTTATCCCTTTTCTTTTGGGTATTTTTTAAAATGCATTCGATGTTTTTTTAATTGATTAAAAAGGTTTTGAATTTTTAAATTTTAAGAAAAATTAAACAGCTATTGCGCTTTGTATAATGAATATAGATTTAATCACTATCCTAAAGGGCTTTTAATATGTGGAATACATTAGTTTTAATTCGTAAAACCGCAACGTCAAAAGAAATAAAAGACAAAGCTGATATGTATTTAAGCCAGTTAAATACTGCAACCATTTCAGCATCTCTTAAAGCTGAAATACTCTCTTTTATCGAATCTGTTTTAAACGATTAATCAACTTAGGCTCAACGCCTACAACTTGGAGAAACCCCATGAATTACTACAACACATTCACCATTCCATGCAATTTTAAAGTACAGCACATTGAAGATGGTCAATTTGTCGTGTTTTTTGCTGATGGCACTCAGTTAAGTTACCAGATTGAAAACACCAGTAAGGTTAAATGGATTGAACCTGAAGCATTCAGTTTAGAGCAAGTACGCCTAAGCTCAAAAGAGCCAATCAATGCCGATGATATTGACATCATTAAGTATGCTTCATACCGCTTAATTGCTGACACGCCATTGATTGATGATGATGGTAGCAATCCTGAACCTGATTGCCTTTACTGCAAAAAATCTAGTGACACTCTTAACAGCCTCATACTTCAAGTCACTGAAGCACATACCCTCTCATGTTGGCTACTGACATCAAACGGCGTTCATATCCTAGATATTAATGAATTGACTGAAGCTTAATAACAACAACCAGTGAAGCATGTCTATTGCTTCACTGGTTGGCAGTTGAAAACCGCATTCGATGTTTTTTAATTGATTAAAAAAAGGTTTAGAAATTTGGTTGTGGCCAGCGCTAGATCTGGCGCACCAGGATCAATGCTTATTTGTATGGTACCTTAATTGCTTCCATCATTTTAATAGCATCCTCATTACTATTTTTAGCTGCTATCTGTTAAAAGTCGCAGCAAGGACCAGTAAAACAATAATAAAAATAAATAATTTTAAAAAAGTTTTTGGTTTAGGTTCTATCTTAAAATAAACATATTGAAGCAGAAAGCTTAAAACTTGGAGTTGAAATGGTTACTATTAATGAATTACTTAGCAAAAACCTTGATCGCAAATATGGTCCAATTGAAGCGCATGAAGTTATAGAACTTGTTCGTGTAACTCGTGCGCCAGAATCAATAAATAACCCTTCAATGCCATCAGTTAGAATTTCTACTGCAGATCTGCACCATATGGTTGAACAAGCTAAAAAGTTCAATTTGTGGGAAGAATGGTCCACCAAGGTTTTAGCAACTGAGTTGCCATACAACCCTTATCTTAAGCCAGTGTTTACAGGTCATAGTTTCCCACGTTCTAGCATGTCTACTGACAACTACGAAGCATTAGTACGCTCTACGTTAGTGCCGGTGCTACTACCTGAAGATAAAAAGTCTTTTATCAACCTGAATGACAAAGTTATGTCATTTAACAACCTCATGTTTGATATGCCCGATGCGATGGTGAACCATCTCATGACTGGTAAAAAACTTTGGCTATATGCAAAAAATGGGCAAGTGGTCTGGTATACCCGTGCTGAGTATGAGGCGCAAACCAAGTGGAACCAGGCTGAACAGGATGCTAAGAAAAAAATTACTGCATTGTTTGAATTATTCAATGCGCTGCAACAAGCTAAACCGATCTTTGATGCTATCGATCAGAAGAAAAACTTCAGTGCTTTACCGTTCAAATGGTTCACTGGTGTAAAAATTGTAATGTCAGGCTTGTCAGCTGGATCATGGGGCGATGGTGAAAAATCAAATACAGTGACTCACTTGGTTTTTGATGAAGACTACTCAGGATCTAAATTGGTTCGTGAGAAAAACCAGTACTTGTGCTCAGCTGGAGGCTTATTCCCTGCAGATGAAGCAAAGAAAGAATTCAAAATGAAAGTAGGTGAAGTTACCGTGGACACGGTACCGCACCTTGTTACATGTAAAGTGTGCCTAAAACGTATTTTTACGCAACTTGCATTAACTCAATCTAATTAATCAAATTTATAGGGTGTTCATCATGAATAACAAAACAATTGCCAAAAAAATGATTAACCAAGTTAAATCGGTTATCACTGACCCTCAAGCAAAAAGCTTGTTGGCTGCTTATCACGTAGAGACGTCATTTACCCACTTCTACGAAACACACAGCCACATTTACTTGGTTGGTAAAGACATTACTGCAGTCATGGCCAAACATTTTCCATACTTCACGTTTAAGACTCGTGATAACAAGAAAGCCCGTCACGGTATTGGCGATGGCTCAATGTCTGATTGCTTAAACAAGCTGCGCCGTGTGTATCGCTTAGAAATCAAAAAACCGATTAGCGAGAAGTTTATCGCTGAAGCTGGTGCACCGACTTTCACAAAAAGCCAATCTGTAAGTCCTGTTGCTTATTTGATTGATGAAGTTGTGCAACTGTCTTTGCACATTAAAGACTTAAACTGATGAATCATAAAATCAATAACTTACATTAGGTATGATTCAGTAAATTTACATTATAGTTCTAAACTCAATGAACTTTGAGTTTAGATAACCAATCCATTTATGACATAATAGTTGTAAATTTACTTATGTTTGAGTTTACCTATTCCAAATATCCAATAAGTAAATAAAACGGTGATTGCAAGTGATATAAAAATGACTATTGGGGATGGTACTTGCATTGGACTCAACCAAAATCCAAATAAAATACATGCAACAAATGCACTGCTACAAAGAAACAACTTAAAAAATACCACAAGTATTGAATCTGATTTTTTCGTAATATTCATTCAAACTTCCTCTTTGAGTTTACAACTATATTGTTAAAGTTTAGAACATTAATGTCATTTTTGAGACTTTAATGGTCAGTCACAGCGGCGTGAACGCTGGCCGTCCTTTCTGATCCGGCGCGATCCGCGCGACATCAGCCGTATCTGGGTCCTGGAACCGGAGGGACAGCATTACCTGGAAATTCCCTACCGTACCTTGTCGCATCCGGCTGTCACCCTCTGGGAACAACGGCAGGCGCTGGCGAAACTGCGGCAGCAAGGGCGCGAACAGGTGGATGAGTCGGCGCTGTTCCGCATGATCGGCCAGATGCGTGAGATTGTGACCAGCGCGCAGAAGGCCACACGCAAGGCGCGGCGTGACGCGGATCGCCGCCAGCACCTCAAGACATCAGCTCGGCCGGACAAGCCCGTTCCGCCGGATACGGATATTGCCGACCCGCAGGCAGACAACTTGCCACCCGCCAAACCGTTCGACCAGATTGAGGAGTGGTAGCCGTGGACGAATATCCCATCATCGACCTGTCCCACCTGCTGCCGGCGGCCCAGGGCTTGGCCCGTCTTCCGGCGGACGAGCGCATCCAGCGCCTTCGCGCCGACCGCTGGATCGGCTATCCGCGCGCAGTCGAGGCGCTGAACCGGCTGGAAGCCCTTTATGCGTGGCCAAACAAGCAACGCATGCCCAACCTGCTGCTGGTTGGCCCGACCAACAATGGCAAGTCGATGATCGTCGAGAAGTTCCGCCGCACCCACCCGGCCAGCTCCGACGCCGACCAGGAGCACATCCCGGTGTTGGTCGTGCAGATGCCGTCCGAGCCGTCCGTGATCCGCTTCTACGTCGCGCTGCTCGCCGCGATGGGCGCGCCGCTGCGCCCACGCCCACGGTTGCCGGAAATGGAGCAACTGGCTCTGGCACTGCTGCGCAAGGTCGGCGTGCGCATGCTGGTGATCGACGAGCTGCACAACGTGCTGGCCGGCAACAGCGTCAACCGCCGGGAATTCCTCAACCTGCTGCGCTTCCTCGGCAACGAACTGCGCATCCCGTTGGTTGGGGTAGGCACGCGCGACGCCTACCTAGCCATCCGCTCCGATGACCAGTTGGAAAATCGCTTCGAGCCGATGATGCTGCCGGTATGGGAGGCCAACGACGATTGCTGCTCACTGCTGGCCAGCTTCGCCGCTTCGCTCCCGCTGCGCCGGCCTTCCCCAATTGCCACGCTGGACATGGCTCGCTACCTGCTCACACGCAGCGAGGGCACCATAGGGGAACTGGCGCACTTGCTGATGGCGGCGGCCATCGTCGCCGTGGAGAGCGGCGAGGAAGCGATCAACCATCGCACACTCAGCATGGCCTGTCGACAACCTCTCGCGCAACCAAGACATCGCGGTCGGACTGCAAGTGATCTTGAAGCCACGGGCCCGTCCCACCCCGACATGGACCTCGATGCCCGAACGGACGTTAGATTTCGAGTTCTAGGCGTTCTGCGATGAAGGTTGGATCCCAGCCGGGATTGAAAGTGTCGACGTGGGTGAATCCGAGCCGCTCGTATAGGCCACGCAGGTTCGGGTGGCAGTCGAGCCGCAGCTTGGCGCACCCCTGCGTTCGCGCGGCATGGCGGCAAGCCTCGATCAGCGCGGAGCTGACACCCCGGCCCGCATGTGTCCGTCGCACCGCGAGCTTGTGCAGATATGCGGCCTCCCCCTTGAGGGCGTCGGGCCAGAACTCGGGATCCTCGGCCGACAAGGTGCAACAGCCGACGATGCCGTCGCTGCAACTCGCGACTAGGAGCTCGGATCTCAGGACGAAGGTCTCCGCGAATGTCCGGTCGATCCGCGCGACGTCCCAGGCGGGCGTTCCCTTGGCGGACATCCACGCCGCAGCGTCGTGCATCAGCCGCACAACCTCGTCGATATCACCCGAGCAGGCGACCCGAACGTTCGGAGGCTCCTCGCTGTCCATTCGCTCCCCTGGCGCGGTATGAACCGCCGCCTCATAGTGCAGTTTGATCCTGACGAGCCCAGCATGTCTGCGCCCACCTTCGCGGAACCTGACCAGGGTCCGCTAGCGGGCGGCCGGAAGGTGAATGCTAGGCATGATCTAACCCTCGGTCTCTGGCGTCGCGACTGCGAAATTTCGCGAGGGTTTCCGAGAAGGTGATTGCGCTTCGCAGATCTCCAGGCGCGTGGGTGCGGACGTAGTCAGCGCCATTGCCGATCGCGTGAAGTTCCGCCGCAAGGCTCGCTGGACCCAGATCCTTTACAGGAAGGCCAACGGTGGCGCCCAAGAAGGATTTCCGCGACACCGAGACCAATAGCGGAAGCCCCAACGCCGACTTCAGCTTTTGAAGGTTCGACAGCACGTGCAGCGATGTTTCCGGTGCGGGGCTCAAGAAAAATCCCATCCCCGGATCGAGGATGAGCCGGTCGGCAGCGACCCCGCTCCGTCGCAAGGCGGAAACCCGCGCCTCGAAGAACCGCACAATCTCGTCGAGCGCGTCTTCGGGTCGAAGGTGACCGGTGCGGGTGGCGATGCCATCCCGCTGCGCTGAGTGCATAACCACCAGCCTGCAGTCCGCCTCAGCAATATCGGGATAGAGCGCAGGGTCAGGAAATCCTTGGATATCGTTCAGGTAGCCCACGCCGCGCTTGAGCGCATAGCGCTGGGTTTCCGGTTGGAAGCTGTCGATTGAAACACGGTGCATCTGATCGGACAGGGCGTCTAAGAGCGGCGCAATACGTCTGATCTCATCGGCCGGCGATACAGGCCTCGCGTCCGGATGGCTGGCGGCCGGTCCGACATCCACGACGTCTGATCCGACTCGCAGCATTTCGATCGCCGCGGTGACAGCGCCGGCGGGGTCTAGCCGCCGGCTCTCATCGAAGAAGGAGTCCTCGGTGAGATTCAGAATGCCGAACACCGTCACCATGGCGTCGGCCTCCGCAGCGACTTCCACGATGGGGATCGGGCGAGCAAAAAGGCAGCAATTATGAGCCCCATACCTACAAAGCCCCACGCATCAAGCTTTTGCCCATGAAGCAACCAGGCAATGGCTGTAATTATGACGACGCCGAGTCCCGACCAGACTGCATAAGCAACACCGACAGGGATGGATTTCAGAACCAGAGAAAGAAAATAAAATGCGATGCCATAACCGATTATGACAACGGCGGAAGGGGCAAGCTTAGTAAAGCCCTCGGTACATTTGTTTTCTGATTTAGTGACAATGGTAAGGAACAGTTATGCAAATCAACTTAAATACTCCGGGCACAGCGGCTACATCAACAATACAAACTGTTGCTCCTGCTGCTCAGGCTAAAACCACCACTACAACAGCACCCTCTACTGCAGACACTGTCACCTTATCTGCTGAAGCAAAGGCGAAGCTGGCTGCAGAGCAGCAAGAATCTAAAGCAATAAATCCAACACTGACTACATTAGGTGGTGGCTGGGGTAATGAACCACCAAAATAAGAGGTAGTTTGTGGGGACATTTATTACGACTCTTGCTGAGTACTTATGGGTGTTGTGCATAGGTTCTCTACTGCTGTCCTTAGTCTGGTCGGCCAGTAAATCTGCACGAATAACCATATTGATACTCACTTTATCGGGATTAGCTCAAGACAGGATTGCTCCTTTGCTGATGGGGATATCTGAAACATCTCCTGAGCTCGCTCGCTTACTTTGGTACCCAAGTTGGGTGATATGTCAAACATTGACGCTTGGTATCATCTGGGTTATTCATAGAAAATTCGTATGGGCGGTTGAACAAATCACTCAATTCATTTGTTTAAGCATCTTGATGCACTCTGTTCTGCAGGTAGCGAGATTCACAGACAGAGTCATATTTGGCACTGATCTATTGGGTGGTATATACAAATATGGAATACCAGCTATAAATATCGCAGCAATTTTAGCGATATTTTTATGGTCCATATCAGGAGCCGTCAAGCACAGAAAGGAACTTCAGGAATGCTGACTTTTGTTATGTCTGCAATTACGTTTGGCTTTTTACTGTTAAGTCTGTTTTTCTACAAGAAGTTGATTGGAATGTCAGATGCATTAAACATTATCGAAAAGCAGGTGGCCGCTGATATGGAGATCCGGGCGCATAGATTATGCCTGCTTGCATACGAAGCGCAACGGTTCGGTAACTCTGTGGATAGACGTGCTTTGGATGAAGAGTTTAAAGATTTTTTGCACCTGTACATTGAAGACTACCAAGCAGAAGTCGCAAAAAAGATCAGAGAACATAAGCTCAGCGAGATTTCTGCCTACGGATTTATTAAATTAGATAAGTAGTCATAACAACAAAGCTGTGGACAAGATCTGTCTTGTCTTATTTTAAATGCCCCCCACTGCTTCTCATAGTGATGCACGCCAGCTTTGGCCACCTTTAGATTTGACTGATGCTGCTTGTTAAGAAAATTCTGAATATCTTGCTGAACCTGATGCACAGCATCCAGTAATTGGGCTAAAGCAAACTCCTCGGCATGAAACACAAAGGTTTTACTGGCAGGTTCAAGCCAGCAAAACATGGCTTCATTATCCATCCAGGTGATCACCTGATTAAAACCGGTTAAATGATGCGCTTGATAACGACGCAGAGCAGTATTATCCCGCACTGAATGATCCAGCTCATCTGCATGACGCCATAACGCCTCATTCCGCAGTGGATGGTTTAGATCAGGCAGGTTGATTTCACTTCGCAGCGCCATGGCTCTATGACACAAATCCAGCCCCAGTTCTCCGCAACACTTGGCGGGCCAGAAAATCCGGGATAATTGATAGCTATGGATCAGAATTAAATGCACGGCATCGTACATATCTTCACAAGCCCGGCGCTGACAATCCCAGTCTTCAGACCAGTCATGTAATTGTTTGATGGCTCTGTCCAGTTGCTGACCAGCCTCAACGACTAACTCAGCTTGCAGTTCTGCCTGCTTCATGTAGACCAATAATTCTTTGGCATCCATTTCAACACTCCTGTAAGACGAGACAACACCCTGATTCGGGTACTCTGTATTTTCAGTGTAGAAAGCAAAAAGTCCTTTGCAAGCTGACAAAACAGAAGCTAAGTTATAGATTTTCCAGTTATTACCTATTAACGGTCCTTCAATAAATCTAAGCTGCTGAGTTCATGTGATATAGCATCTTTTGGATTTTTCAGATTTTTTGTATTTATTTTCAACAATCTGCTGTTCTGTTCAGCAAAAAAGCGAGTCACAAGCTATCGGTTATAAAATAAGATGGCCGTTCTAAACCGGGCTTTCATCAAATAGTTACATCTGTTTTTTAAACTTTGACGTACAATAACTGCCTTTTTCGTTGCTGCAGAGGAATTTTATGCTGGGCTTTTTTGAACGCTTAACCAACCCTTTCCCTGATAAAGAGCCAACTCAGCCACCTCAAGGCCTGTTTGCATTTTGTTTGCATTACAGTCAAGGCATGGTGTTGCCTCTGATCCTGATGTCTATTGCGACAGCCTTACTGGCCGCATTAGAAGTGTCCTTATTTGGCTATATGGGGCAATTAGTCGATTGGTTGGTAACCAAGAATCCGGCTACTTTCTGGCAGGAAGAGCAGGATACCTTGATCACTATGGCCATAGTGATGTTGCTGGTGTTGCCTGGTTTGGTATTTTTTCACTCAGCCCTGATCCACCAAACTATATTGGGTAACTACCCTATGTCGATCCGCTGGCTGGCGCATCGTTATTTACTGAAACAAAGTTTGGGTTTCTACCAGAATGAATTCGCTGGTCGCATCGCCACTAAAGTGATGCAAACGGCTTTGGCAGTGCGCGAAACGGCCACCAAGCTGCTGGATGTGATGGTGTATGTGGTGGTGTATTTTGGCTCTATGTTGTATCTGATCGCCGATGCAGATTGGCGCTTGGTACTGCCGATGATTGCCTGGTTAGTCATATACACCGGCTTGCAGTTTTATTTTGTGCCGAGACTGAAACAAGTTGCAACAGAACAAGCCGATGCCCGTTCAGAAATGACAGGCCGTATTGTCGACAGCTACACCAATATCAGCACTATTAAACTGTTTTCACACACGGCTCGTGAGTCAGAATACGCCCGCGATAGCATGCAGCTGTTTCTGGTGCCTGTGTACAGACAAATGCGACTGGCTACCTGGCTCAATATTTGTGTGCAGGGTCTGAACTATCTGTTGGTGTTCTCTATTGCCACGCTGGCGATATGGCTTTGGTCTGTCAATGCCGTCACTGTGGGCTCTATTGCCATCGCAGTCAGTCTGGCGCTGCGTTTAAATGGTATGTCGCAGTGGATCATGTGGGAAGTCAGTGCACTGTTTGAAAACATAGGTACTGTGGCAGATGGTATTGCGACTTTGTCTCAGCCTCAGCAAATCATCGACAAAGCTGATGCGAAGCCGCTTGAAGTGCCACAAGGTCAGATTGAGTTTAAGCAACTGAACTTTAACTACGGCAAAGCAGCAGGTGAACATGGTCCTGTGATTGATGGTCTGGACTTGTCGATTAAACCCGGTGAAAAAGTAGGTTTAGTCGGCCGTTCTGGTGCTGGTAAATCCACGCTGGTGAACTTACTGCTGCGCTTTTATGATGTCAATTCAGGCCAGATTTTGATAGACGGTCAGGACATCAAAACTGTATCACAGGAAAGTCTTCGCGCTCATATAGCTATGGTGACCCAGGATACCTCCCTGCTACACCGTACTGTAAGGGAAAATATTTTATATGGTCGTCCTGGCGCTACCGAAGCGGAAATGATTGAAGCAGCCCGTTTAGCCGAAGCCGATGCTTTTATTCAGGAGCTTACCGATCCTAAAGGCAACAGTGGCTACGACGCTCAGGTGGGCGAACGTGGAGTCAAGCTTTCTGGTGGTCAACGTCAACGTATTGCAATAGCTCGGGTTTTACTGAAAAACGCCCCTATTCTGATTTTGGATGAAGCCACCTCAGCGCTGGACTCCGAAGTAGAATCAGCTATTCAGCATAGTCTGACTCAGTTGATGATAGGCAAAACGGTTATAGCCATTGCACACCGTTTATCTACCATAGCAGCTATGGACAGGCTGATCGTTCTGGATCAAGGTCGTATTGTGGAACAAGGCAGTCATCAGGAACTGATCGCCAAAGGCGGTATTTACGCTCAATTATGGGCGCATCAAACCGGCGGCTTTATTGGTGTGGAATAAATAATAAAGGTCAGAGTCTTGGCTCTGACCTGTTGTTTTTAGCTTAAACGCGGGTCGGTTTCAGCGACCATCGGCCGGTTTAAATGCGCATTTCTGAACTGTAATAATACAGGGAAGGGTTTTAAGTCGACTAAATCGCGGAACAATATCCAGTCGATTAAAGTGAACAGACTGATACCAGGATAGTCCCAGTCACCGAAATGCCCTGCCCTGATTTGTTGCTCAAGTGCCTCTAGCGTCGCCTGAATTCGCTCATGCTGAAGATTAAAAAACAATTTATCTTCAGTCACGTCAAAACCTGAGCGCTTACAAAGCAGTAATTCAACCAAGGAGTCTGTGCAGGCATTGATGGTCGTCAGACCGTTTTCCTGATCCCAGCTCAATGGTTTGAATTTCAGTTTCGAAGCCAAATAACGATAAATTACGCCTGAATCAAAAATAACCTGCTCTCCATCCACTAACACAGGCACTTTGCGTGCCGGATTATGTTGTACCAACACTGAACGGCCTTCAGACTCAAAAATATTAAGCGCTACAAACTGATAAGGTTGCCCTGCCAGTACTAAACGTAAACGACGAACAAAAGGGGAAGCCACTGAACCTAATAACTGCATAACCTACTCCAATTTCAAACCATAGCTTTAGTGTACAACCAGAGTCAGCGGCTTAGATAGTGCTGATAGTCTGTTAATTTGGGCTTAGGGCAGAAAGCTTTTTCAATTCAAATTGATACGCAGTCTGAGCAACCTGCGCAATGATAGCTTCATTGGTTCGGCTTGACTCGGCTGAGTCTTTCACAAAAACAGCAACCAGCAAGGGCCGTCCATCAGGCAACAGAATGATACCTAAATCATTAGTGGCCGCAGTTTTTCCGGCTTTGATACCCGAAGTACCAGTTTTATGTGCGACCACAGTACCAGCTGGTAACAAACCTTTTAACCGCTCTGGTCCTGTGGTGGTTTCGACCATCCACTTCCATAACAAAGCCTGCGAGGTTTCAGACAGCTGTGTTTTTTGCTCAAACTTTTTCAGGATCTCTGCAGCACCTTTCATCGAGGTCCAGTTTTGATACTGCACCTGATCATCGGCGTGCATCTGCGCTTCATTTGCGACCACAGCGGTCTCCTTTATACCCATAGACTGGATATAGTCATGCAAAGCAGCTGGTCCACCAACCAGTTCAAATAACAAATCACAGGCCACGTTATCGCTGTGCGAGACCGAGTATTGCAGCAGTTGCTGCACTGGAACACTAAACTCGTCTCCCTGATACGCTTTCATTATCGGAGCCCAGGTATTCTGTAAAACCTTAGCCCTGTTTACGATAACGGTCTGATTTAAATCCAACTTTCCCTGATCAACCTGATGCAGTACCAACATAGCTAAATGCAATTTAAATACACTTTGCATTGGGAATTTTTCAAAAGGATTAATCAGTAAAGGTTCCAGATCGTCAGGCCCCCACACTGCAACGCCTACAGTGGCTTTTTTTCCAATGACTATGGATTCAATTTGCTCTTTTAACAGTGGGGATTGCGCTGAGGTTTCGAATGAACTAAAAGATACCATCAGTAGCGTCGAGGCAGTAACTACAGCTTTTATAATGACATTCATCGGATTGTCCTTTTGATAAGTCGATATGAATTATACAAAAGGCAGCCAAAGCTGCCTTTTTAGGGTATAGGAAGTATAAACCACCTTTTTGGGTATAGGGTATAGGAAGTATAAACCACCTTTTTGCTCCTCATCCGAAGTATCTTACCTGAAATTCCCTCACTCGTTTACCGCTCAAGCCCCAATTTTAACTGCCGGTCCAGCCTAAACCGCTCTAATAAGGTTCGATTTGGCGGTAAAATCTCTAGCCTGATAGCTCGAGAGATACAAACTGCCCCACCGCCCCGTTTAAAAGTTGGCAGTGTTGAGCAGTGTTGGATTTGGGGTCGTCAGTCAAAGAGACGACTCTGTGATGGATCGAACAGGCTGGGAGTCAGTGGCGGCGCTCGTTCTGGTGGCAGCTCACGCTGCTTGGCGGCATTCGCCTTGGCTGTTTTCTGTTTCAGATGCTTGAGAATCTGCTCAATGACCTTCGGATCTTCGATGCTGGCAATCACTTTGACGTGACCGCCGCAGTGTTCGCAGACTTCAATATCAATATTGAAGACTCGCTTGAGGCGTTGCATCCAGGTCATGGCGCGGTGGCGCTCTGCAGGACTCTTGTCACGCCAGTTAGTATCGAGACCTTCCGATTTGTCGGGCTTCTTGCCCCGCTTGGCGGGTGTTACTTGAACTCGGTGTTTGCTGTTCGGTGCAAAGACGCCGTGGAAGCGTGTGAGGTTGACTCGCGGCTTAGGTACCAACGCAGCGAGTTTGGCGATGAAGTCCAGCGGCTCGAAGATCACATGGGTGGTGCCATTGCGGTACGGAGTTTTGAGCTCGTAACGCACCTGCCCATTGGCGGTTAATGCCAGACGTTTTTCTGAAACCGCTGGCCGACTAATGTAGCGACACAAGCGCTCAAGCTTATCCCGCTGATGCGCTTCGGCCATCACACCGGCGTGTAGCGAGAAACCAGCATGGTTGGCTACTCGACTGCTTGAGTCGGCTTTATCCTCACGCCCTGGCAAGGTTTGCAGGGTGAAGACTTTGCGCCCTTGCTGGGGGCCGACGGCAATGCGATACGTAACCGAAGCACCATGTAATTGAGTCAGCGTATCGTCTTCGCCCTCTTCCAGTGTCAACCACGTATTCTCGGCATCACGCTCCAAAATCCCACGCTTTTCCATGCAGCGAGCGATGCGATGGCTGAGGGTGTGAGCGAGCGTATTCAGCTCATCGTAAGTGGGTGCCTTGACACGATGGAAGCGTTGCTTGCCATAGTCATCTTCGGCATAGACACCATCGAGAAACAGCATGTGGTAGTGGACATTGAGATTTAGCGCGGAGCCAAAGCGTTGGATAAGAGTCACTGAGCCAGTTTGTGCAGAGGCTTTGGTGTAACCGGCTTTTTTGATCAGATGAGTTGAGAGTGTACGATAGACGATACTCAAGACCTGGCCCATCAGCTGGGGATGGCGAGCCAGCAAAAAGCGTAGCTGGAAAGGAAAGCTGAGCACCCACTGGCGAATGGGCTCCTTGGGGAAGACTTCGTCTATCAGCAGCGCCGCACTCTCGGCCATCCGGCGGGCACCGCAGCTAGGGCAAAAGCCGCGTCGTTTACAGCTGAAGGCGACCAGACGCTCGTGATGACAATCCTCGCAGCGAACCCGCATGAAACCATACTCCAGACGGCCACATTGGAGGAGGTCGTTGAATTCTTGTTGGATGTAGCGAGGCAGGTGTTGACCTTGGGCTTCGAGTGAGGCTTTGAAGGCTGGGTAGTGCTGCTCAACCAGCTGGTAGAGCAGCGTCTGGTCGGGTTGGTGGCGTTCGTAACCGTTTGTTTGAGTGGGCGATTGACTCGCCGTGGCGTTCCTTGCCAGCGACATGGGTATCCTCCGCTGATACTGTGGTTATGTACAGTATCAGCGGCTTGCGTTCAGACGTCCAGTCTGGCCCTAGACATCGCTAAATGCTTAACCCGCAATAGCCCTCACGAGTTGTTATCAGCCACTACCGGTTGAGCGAGAAGGTTTTGGGTTCAGGGTGCTATTGCTCCACCAATCACAATACTGAAGCCCCAACTGTTATCAGTTGGGGCTTTTTCTTGTCTGTTTGCGGCGGTTGCGTTTTATCGGTAGTCGTCGAGCTCTGCACCATCCCACATAAGAGCTTAACGGTGCGATCTTCAACGCCATCACACAAAACTTTCTTTTTCACGCACAGTCAACTTATTGGATGTTTTATTAACAACCCAAAAGGAGATATTTAGCGGGCGGCCGGAAGGTGAATGCTAGGCATGATCTAACCCTCGGTCTCTGGCGTCGCGACTGCGAAATTTCGCGAGGGTTTCCGAGAAGGTGATTGCGCTTCGCAGATCTCCAGGCGCGTGGGTGCGGACGTAGTCAGCGCCATTGCCGATCGCGTGAAGTTCCGCCGCAAGGCTCGCTGGACCCAGATCCTTTACAGGAAGGCCAACGGTGGCGCCCAAGAAGGATTTCCGCGACACCGAGACCAATAGCGGAAGCCCCAACGCCGACTTCAGCTTTTGAAGGTTCGACAGCACGTGCAGCGATGTTTCCGGTGCGGGGCTCAAGAAAAATCCCATCCCCGGATCGAGGATGAGCCGGTCGGCAGCGACCCCGCTCCGTCGCAAGGCGGAAACCCGCGCCTCGAAGAACCGCACAATCTCGTCGAGCGCGTCTTCGGGTCGAAGGTGACCGGTGCGGGTGGCGATGCCATCCCGCTGCGCTGAGTGCATAACCACCAGCCTGCAGTCCGCCTCAGCAATATCGGGATAGAGCGCAGGGTCAGGAAATCCTTGGATATCGTTCAGGTAGCCCACGCCGCGCTTGAGCGCATAGCGCTGGGTTTCCGGTTGGAAGCTGTCGATTGAAACACGGTGCATCTGATCGGACAGGGCGTCTAAGAGCGGCGCAATACGTCTGATCTCATCGGCCGGCGATACAGGCCTCGCGTCCGGATGGCTGGCGGCCGGTCCGACATCCACGACGTCTGATCCGACTCGCAGCATTTCGATCGCCGCGGTGACAGCGCCGGCGGGGTCTAGCCGCCGGCTCTCATCGAAGAAGGAGTCCTCGGTGAGATTCAGAATGCCGAACACCGTCACCATGGCGTCGGCCTCCGCAGCGACTTCCACGATGGGGATCGGGCGAGCAAAAAGGCAGCAATTATGAGCCCCATACCTACAAAGCCCCACGCATCAAGCTTTTGCCCATGAAGCAACCAGGCAATGGCTGTAATTATGACGACGCCGAGTCCCGACCAGACTGCATAAGCAACACCGACAGGGATGGATTTCAGAACCAGAGAAAGAAAATAAAATGCGATGCCATAACCGATTATGACAACGGCGGAAGGGGCAAGCTTAGTAAAGCCCTCGCTAGATTTTAATGCGGATGTTGCGATTACTTCGCCAACTATTGCGATAACAAGAAAAAGCCAGCCTTTCATGATATATCTCCCAATTTGTGTAGGGCTTATTATGCACGCTTAAAAATAATAAAAGCAGACTTGACCTGATAGTTTGGCTGTGAGCAATTATGTGCTTAGTGCATCTAACGTTTGACATGAGGGGCGGCCAAGGGCGCCAGCCCTTGGACGTCCCCCTCGATGGAAGGGTTAGGCATCACTGCGTGTTCGCTCGAATGCCTGGCGTGTTTGAACCATGTACACGGCTGGACCATCTGGGGTGGTTACGGTACCTTGCCTCTCAAACCCCGCTTTCTCGTAGCATCGGATCGCTCGCAAGTTGCTCGGCGACGGGTCCGTTTGGATCTTGGTGACCTCGGGATCATTGAACAGCAACTCAACCAGAGCTCGAACCAGCTTGGTTCCCAAGCCTTTGCCCAGTTGTGATGCATTCGCCAGTGACTGGTCTATTCCGCGTACTCCTGGATCGGTTTCTTCTTCCCACCATCCGTCCCCGCTTCCAAGAGCAACGTACGACTGGGCATACCCAATCGGCTCTCCATTCAGCATTGCAATGTATGGAGTGACGGACTCTTGCGCTAAAACGCTTGGCAAGTACTGTTCCTGTACGTCAGCAAGTGTCGGGCGTGCTTCTTCTCCGCCCCACCACTCGACGATATGAGATCGATTTAGCCACTCATAGAGCATCGCAAGGTCATGCTCAGTCATGAGGCGCAGTGTGACGGAATCGTTGCTGTTGGTCACGATGCTGTACTTTGTGATGCCTAACGCCGCCATAAACGGCGACAGGGTGGCGCGCCTATTGCGCATAAAATGGCGAAGCCATGCGCAACAGGCGCGGAATCTCTGGCGTCCGGTTTGATGGCTTTGTTATGCAAAGGACTAGTCTTCAATGACGTGTAAACCACGGCGCTTTAAGTCCTCCAACGAATCCAACATTCCCCTTATTAATTCAACAGGATGCCCCTCCCAGTCTTCAACAACGCCAACAATTCTCAAGGGTTCGCAGGTTCTATAGGACTGTGTTGGATTACCGGGAAATCTTTTGTTCGTAAGATTCGGATCGTCTTCGAACGGTCCTGTTGGCTCAACTATGTATATGTAGCCGCGACCCTCGAGGCCAGACAGTGACATAGCAAGTTCAGCTCCCCAAACTGCTGGCTCCATCAAGGCTGAAAAGTAGATGTGCTTAAGAATACGACCGTCCTCGAAATGAGAGATGAACCCTGTGGTTAGCAAGTCACCAATCGCCAAATTGGCTTTGGTTCCATGATAGAACGGTCCTTGCACCTGCTTGTAATTATCATGAGAGATGGGAATCCAATCTTTTACCATTTTAAGACCCTTAATTGTTGGGATTTGGCTGCATAACTTTGTTTTAGGGCGACTGCCCTGCTGCGTAACATCGTTGCTGCTCCATAACATCAAACATCGACCCACGGCGTAACGCGCTTGCTGCTTGGATGCCCGAGGCATAGACTGTACAAAAAAACAGTCATAACAAGCCATGAAAACCGCCACTGCGCCGTTACCACCGCTGCGTTCGGTCAAGGTTCTGGACCAGTTGCGTGAGCGCATACGCTACTTGCATTACAGTTTACGAACCGAACAGGCTTATGTCAACTGGGTTCGTGCCTTCATCCGTTTCCACGGTGTGCGTCACCCGGCAACCTTGGGCAGCAGCGAAGTCGAGGCATTTCTGTCCTGGCTGGCGAACGAGCGCAAGGTTTCGGTCTCCACGCATCGTCAGGCATTGGCGGCCTTGCTGTTCTTCTACGGCAAGGTGCTGTGCACGGATCTGCCCTGGCTTCAGGAGATCGGAAGACCTCGGCCGTCGCGGCGCTTGCCGGTGGTGCTGACCCCGGATGAAGTGGTTCGCATCCTCGGTTTTCTGGAAGGCGAGCATCGTTTGTTCGCCCAGCTTCTGTATGGTACGGGCATGCGGATCAGTGAGGGTTTGCAACTGCGGGTCAAGGATCTGGATTTCGATCACGGCACGATCATCGTGCGGGAGGGCAAGGGCTCCAAGGATCGGGCCTTGATGTTACCCGAGAGCTTGGCACCCAGCCTGCGCGAGCAGCTGTCGCGTGCACGGGCATGGTGGCTGAAGGACCAGGCCGAGGGCCGCAGCGGCGTTGCGCTTCCCGACGCCCTTGAGCGGAAGTATCCGCGCGCCGGGCATTCCTGGCCGTGGTTCTGGGTTTTTGCGCAGCACACGCATTCGACCGATCCACGGAGCGGTGTCGTGCGTCGCCATCACATGTATGACCAGACCTTTCAGCGCGCCTTCAAACGTGCCGTAGAACAAGCAGGCATCACGAAGCCCGCCACACCGCACACCCTCCGCCACTCGTTCGCGACGGCCTTGCTCCGCAGCGGTTACGACATTCGAACCGTGCAGGATCTGCTCGGCCATTCCGACGTCTCTACGACGATGATTTACACGCATGTGCTGAAAGTTGGCGGTGCCGGAGTGCGCTCACCGCTTGATGCGCTGCCGCCCCTCACTAGTGAGAGGTAGGGCAGCGCAAGTCAATCCTGGCGGATTCACTACCCCTGCGCGAAGGCCATCGGTGCCGCATCGAACGGCCGGTTGCGGAAAGTCCTCCCTGCGTCCGCTGATGGCCGGCAGCAGCCCGTCGTTGCCTGATGTCTTTGCACATTAAAGACTTAAACTGATGAATCATAAAATCAATAACTTACATTAGGTATGATTCAGTAAATTTACATTATAGTTCTAAACTCAATGAACTTTGAGTTTAGATAACCAATCCATTTATGACATAATAGTTGTAAATTTACTTATGTTTGAGTTTACCTATTCCAAATATCCAATAAGTAAATAAAACGGTGATTGCAAGTGATATAAAAATGACTATTGGGGATGGTACTTGCATTGGACTCAACCAAAATCCAAATAAAATACATGCAACAAATGCACTGCTACAAAGAAACAACTTAAAAAATACCACAAGTATTGAATCTGATTTTTTCGTAATATTCATTCAAACTTCCTCTTTGAGTTTACAACTATATTGTTAAAGTTTAGAACATTAATGTCATTTTTGAGACTTTAATGGTCAGTCACAGCAACAAGAAACAGCGCCGATCGCACGATCTGACGTTCAAAACAGTTTCCAGGATCTTTTCAATTGATTTGAGGCTTATATGAATATGCATACGACTCAAAAGAGTGAGAGAGACAAAATGACAAAACGCTGTTCTGTTGATGTGAAGTCACCCTGGTTCTTCATAGAGGACCAAATCCCAAACAAAGATGGCACGGCGTTTATTGTGTGGGATGAATTCTTAGACCATGAAATTAAACCTATCCGCTGGAGCGATAAGATCCGTGACTATGCTTCAGGTGAAGTCGAATGGAGTGGAAGCTTCTTATTTTGGCGATATGATGATGGTACACCAGCTGAATCACCAAGAAGCTATCAGCAATCTTAATTTCTTATATTTCCGAGGGTGTAGCCAATTGATTTTGAGATTTGATCAATCTCTTTAAGGCAAAGGTTTGATTCCTTGAATGCCAGTTCGAGTCTGACCATCCCCGTCATTGCCAACAAATTCCCTCAAATGAATCAATTGAAGACAATCATACCAGCCTCACTAAAATAGTTACGGCTTTGACGTTCTGACTTAGGTTCCCAATCTCTATTTTTCAGATTACATGATCCAGCAGCAATTTTAGCCTTGCCAAACTTACTTTGAATGTTTTGAAACGCCGTCATTAACGCTTGCTCTTTTTCAAGCTGCTCTACGTCAGTTAGTAGGCCGATCGTGCGATGTTCTTCTTTTATCAATTCACACAACATCACGCCACATTTCTTAAACTCTATCCCCTCTTTGTACAATTTATCAATCAGTGATGTGGCAGCTTTAACCAGTTGCATCAAATTGTTTGTAGGTTGGGTAAACGTGTATGTTAACGACTTGCTGTAATACGGTTTTGACTGGTCAAATGGGTTGGATTGCAAGAAAACAATCAGAGATCCGCATAGCTGGTGTTCAGCAACAAGCCGATTGAATGCATTATGGGTATATTTGCTGACGGCTTCTTGAAGAATTGAGAGCTCAGTAATTTTCTGGCCGAAAGATTTGCTCGAGACAATCTGTTGTTTCGCCTTAGGTGAACTTTCAAATTCAAAGCATGGCTGGCCAAGCAATTCTAAAATCGTACTTTGCATATTCACATTGAAGAGTTCACGCATTCGATTCGGGTTGGATGTTGCAAGATCCAGCACACTTAAAATCCCCATGTCATTAAGCTTTTTAGCGTACTTTCGCCCTACACCCCATATTTCATCAACTGGCATGCTTTGATAGTAGCTTTCGACATCTACCAGGCTCATTGTCACTAAATTACAGATTCCATTTAATTCTGGATTCTTTTTGGCAAGGTTGTTGGCCATTTTACTTTCAGTCAGTGTTCTACCAACACCCACGCACGTTGTTAAGCCAATAAACTTATATACTTGATGCCGAATCTCCCGTGCCATTTCAGTAGCATCAAAGTTTTTAGTAAATTGAGTAAATTCTATAAAGCCTTCATCAATGCTGTAAATGCTGTAACAGCTTGGATCTACAAAACCAGATAATATTCCATGAAAACGGCGTGACATTTCGCCATATAGCGCAAAATTGCTCGATAGCACATGAACGTTATGTTTATTGATGATGTCTTGGACCTTAAAGAGTGGCGCACCCATCGGGATTTTTAAGAGTTTAGCTTCAGCGCTTCTCGCGATGATTGTTCCATCATTAGAGCTTAAGACAACGCATGGTTTACCCTTTAACTTAGGGTTCCAAAATGCTTCCATCGAACAATATGCCGAATTTATATCAACATGAATAAATACCCGGTTTGTCATTTTCGTGCGTCTTTAATGATGTAAGTCACTACGCCCCACACAATCAATTCCTGTTCAGGTTTTAGAAAAATATGTGAGTGCTCTTGGTTTTCTGCTTTAAGCCAAACTGGAGGGATAGATTTTGCATCTGGACCAAAAATTTCATTAATTTCACCAGCTGACATTTGCTTGGTGATCATCAACCGCTTAACGGTAAAGTCTGTTTCTAGCTGAGCAACAATAATATCTAGATGCTTGGCGTCTAAGCTTCTATCGATTATGAGCTTATCGTTAATATCTATACCGGCATTTAGCATGGAACGAGAGCCTACTTTACCAATAAACGTAGAGTACTCATTGGTGATCAGCATTTCGTTGAGATCGACCGACTTTTCAATAAAATCTTGTGCTGGTGATGCAAATCCAGCCGACAGCAGCTCTAACGCCACTGGAATGCGTTTAGGTGCACCAGGAGCAAGAGCTTCAATTTCAACTAAATCACCAGCTTTAAGCGGTATTTCTGATTTTTCTGACATCTCAAGACCGGTGAAAGAATATATATACCAATTCTATTTCTTGCATGTCTGATGATCAATCAAAAAATAAAAACCAGTAGGCATGCCACTTGCCTACTGGTCGTATTGGAAGTTCAAAATTGACTTAGATCTTAGAAAAACTCAAGTGATATAAGGCTGTTGCGCGTACTAAATTTTGACGCGGTGATTTTGGTTTCCAGGCCTGGTCAGACCATGGCCAGAGATCAGGAACCGACTCACTTGTATATGCAGATGGTTTAGAGGGAATTCATCGCATAAACAGATTGAGCATTTAATAGCGTTGAATGTTAAATATCTACGGCAAACTGCTTTCAGATTCATGAATTGGGTTTGTTCAAAAACAGCGTTATTAATTAAAAACTAAAACGCCTTTCCACATGTACAAAACCAGTAGAATAAAACCAATAAGAATATGCACTTCGATAATGACTATTAGCCAGCTTCTGCACATATTGAATAAATACTTAAAGAACGATGGCGCTTGGTGTTTATATTCGTTTTCTTCTTCGTAGTCATCTGTATTGACATGGTTCCAAAACGGTTTCTCTTTGGTTTTACACGGGTTGTCATTATCAGATTTAGACAAAATTTTTACCTTTTATAACCTAACCAATTAGATAATTATATTAAATCTATTAGCCACAAAAACTTTATCAAAAAACTTTTTTTCGTTAATTTATTTGTTTAATGCACTGATCAAATTAAATGTGAGTGACTTGGACCTATCTAATCGTATGAAACTGAGTGTTACTGAAGTTGGACATCTATATTCACTTGAATACACAACCAAGATTGAAGTGCTGGAAGAAGCATTTTTAGCATTAGGACTTTGGATCTTCAGGTTATTTAATTAACTTCTACCCTTTTGACCTAGCCTAGCTAGGTTTTTTTTTGAAAAAATTTTAAAGCCCAAACAGTCTTTAAAATGAATACATCAAGCTCATTGCTTAAAACCTGGAGTATTCAAGATGTATCTACGCTACACGATGTTTAAAACAGATGGAGAAAAAGTCCTTAGTTCGCACGGCATTGGGTTAAGCAACTGCTTTATTTACCATGCAGCGGAAATACTCTACAAAGAGGTTCAAAATTCTGCATCTTTTGACCGTTACATTGAGAGATTATCAAAGTGTAATACGATCAAATACAACCACGAACGACACGGCGACAAAGCACGTATTGTCTATTTTGCACCTGAAGATCTAACGCGTGTCTCTTACAGTACAACATATAGCGAACGGGTTGAAAATGCCAATATCGATAGCTTTGACTTGATTACCCTGTACGCTGAGTACAAAACTATTTTTAGTTGTATCTATTTTGATATATCAACGAATACCTGGTCTGTACGTACATACACTGATGTATTAACATCAATGGGCATGTTAAAGCCACCAGTAGCACAGTTAGCATTTGCAATATAAGAGCCCCTGAAAAGTCTTATACCCACCTAGCATTGACCAATCAATGCTAGGTTTTTTTTACGATGCAATTTGATATTTCATTTCATGTTTAAAGTTTGCTTTGACAAGTGCATGGGATAGATCTGGAGGTACTGAGTTACCTACCATTCTGTATTGCTCAGTTTTCGTCAGCTTAATTTTTTGGTTATTTTCATCTACACCATGAGTAAAGATGTAATTGCTTGGAAAGCCCTGAGCCTTATACAACTCAAATGGTTGAATCATCCTAAAACCAATGTCTTCAATATAATAATGTTCATTATTGATTTCGATTAAGCCGAAACGTTCAAACAAGTCATTCTTAAAGTTGAATTGCCCGGTAAATTTCAAAAGTAGCGCACGTACTTCCGCAAACTGATTCACGGTCGTTAACGTGTGAAATGGTTCTGATAGCTCTTGGCCAGTGCACCCCTTTTTCATTTTAGATAGGTGACACACGTATAGCGCATGTGTACCGCCTTTTGTTTCTGCTGTAATTGTACGTAATGGCTCATTTATTGGCATGGATCTACGACTTGAACCATTGGCACACTCAGTAAGAATTGGCGCCACATTGTCCACGATGTAAGGTTTTGGGTTGTGAACGATATATTTTAAAATCCCCCTCACAATTCGCTCTAATGTAGCTGGTGCTAAAGGTTTTTTACGCTTGAATATGCTTAGGGTGTGTTGACACTTTTAGTTTAAAAAAATAGCGAAGTAGTAAAATCAAATCGCCAAACCCAATTTTACTATTCGCTATGCCTCGTACCATGCTGACAGATCAACACTGGCAAAAGTTGAAAGTTATTCTGCGTAATTTATCCATTCACCACAACTCAAATTTACGCAATTTTATTGAAGCTATTCTCTATAGAATTAGAACAGGCTGTCCGTGGCGAGATATTCCTTCTTGTTTTGGTCATTCCAACTCTATTTTCAAACGTTTTAATCGTTGGTCAAGCAGCGGTAAGTTACTTAGATTATTCAAATTACTAGCCTCATGCCCCGATATGGAGTGGATTTTTATTGATGGCTCTCATGTACGTGCTCATCAACATTCTGCCGGTATAGCGAATCAATCTATTTCTAAAAGTGTAGGAGGAAACTCCTCAAAAATACATTTGATTGTTGATGCACATGGCAATCCTATTGATTTCATGATTACCGATGGAACCACACATGATGTTAAAGTTGCACCTGATTTAATATCAACATTAGATTTAAAAGAGACAAAAGTGGTATGTGCAGATAAAGGCTATGATTCAGAACCACTGCGTGAACAGATCAGGAAAACAGGGACTAAAGCGAATATACCAAAGAAAACAAATAGCCAATCGAACAATGACCATATGGACTGGTATTTATATAAAATCAGGCATTTAGTTGAAAATATGTTTTGTAGATTAAAGCAATTTAGAGGAATAGCTACTCGATATGACAAGCTCAAAAGAAATTATCAAAGTTCTGTTGCTTTAGCCTGTATATTTTTATGGCTACCTTTATAGGGTTAATTATGAACAGTAAATGTCAACAGACCCTACTTAAAAATTCTTTAGCTTTAATGGATTTTTAAATTAAGCTGAAATTAGCTTTATTTTCCTTTATAGTTACCATGACCAAATCCTGCTTTTTATAAAGCGGGATTTTGTTATATGTGATATTCAATATGTTCCGGACAATTAAGTTATGACTTTCCAAAGTTTTGAAGTAGTACATGTGGTTGCTATGGACAACCAACGTTGTATTGGTAAGGATAACGATCTGCCTTGGCATATTTCTGCTGATTTAAAACACTTTAAAGAAATTACCCAAGGTGGGGTAATTATCCTTGGTCGTAAAAATTTTGATTCGATTGGTCGTCCGCTTCCTAAACGTGTAAATTGGGTAATTACTCGAAACCATAATTGGAATTTTGACGGCGTTAAAGTTGCACATTCAATCGAAGAAGCCTTAGAGAAATCTATTCCTGACGTTCAAGCATCAGAGAAACCAAATACAATTTTTATTATTGGTGGTGGTGAGATTTTCAAGCAAACCATCAATATTGTGGATCGACTAGAGCTTACTCATGTTGATTTAAATGTTGAAGGTGATATTTTTTATCCTAAAATTCCAAATGATTTTGTGAAGATAGCGTCAGAACAACATATTGATGACAAAACCGGCATTGCTTTTGAGTTCGCAACCTACAGAAAATAAAACCTATTTCTCATGAAAAAGTGATGATGCAGGGACGCGAATATATCTCCAGACATTGGAGTCTGTGGCTGCTGGGCAGCCTGTTTACTTTATTCGTCATTCTGTCGAGCCTGTGGCTCAGCCTCATGCTGTGGGTTCATCTTCCCATCGGCAAAATCGGCAGCTTGATACTGATTGGACTCTGGCTGACCTTTGCGCTGGTCGTTCTCGGGATTTATTTCACCCGGCATCTGATCTCCCGCCAAGTGGATAGCGTTCTTTATCTTCTGGCCTTTTTATTCTGTTTGCTAGGATATTTCAGTCTGGAAGCGCGTCAGGATCGAGAGTGGAATCCTGAGGTTTCCCAGCTTCTGCATTATGAGCAGCAAGGCGATCAGGTTACCTTACACAATATCCGCAACTTTGACTGGCAGGCCGATGGTCGCTATATCGAACGCTGGGAAAGCCGCAGTTTTGATCTGAATCAGATTACTGGCGTGAACATCATTACTTCCTACTGGATGGGGCCTAAAATTGCCCATACCCTGGTCAGCTTCGATTTTGCCAATCAAAAGCCACTCACCTTCTCGATTGAAATCCGCAAGGAAAAGAATGAAGAGTTTTCAGCGATTGGTGGCTTTTTCCGAAAATATGAACTGAGTCTGGTCGCATCGGATGAAAAGGATATTGTCTATACCCGTAGCAATGTCCGTGGTGAACAGGTCTATTTTTTCCCAGTCAAAATGCCGCAAGCTCAGGCTAAAGCGCTATTCAAGGAATATCTGCGTCAGGCCGATGAGCTGGCCCAAAAGCCAAAATGGTACAATACCCTGACCAGTAATTGCACCACACTAGTCTTTGATATGGTTCAGGCGATATCGCAACAACAGCTACCCTCAGATTACCGGTTGCTGGCCTCCGGCTATTTACCGAATTATCTCTATGATCTTAAAGTACTAGAACAGTCTTGGGATATGCACACTTGGTATCAACGGGCACATGTCAATCCACGGGTAGAACGCACCGCTAATCTCTCCAGTCAGGACTATTCACGCCTGATCCGGCAGGGCCTACCAAAACCCGACATGCGATAACTGTGTAGCAAATCCACTTCAATAAAGATACAAAATCAACTGGAACCTTGATCATTTTTTTGTTTATATACAAATAGCTAGTCAATGATCAGAGTATCTTCATGCTAAAAAAATTAACTGCAATCGCGATTTTAGGCTCGGTTCTAACGGTCATGGGCTGCGAAACTGTGCCCAATACAGCCACGACACAAACCGCGAATCATTTACAACTTTTGCAAAATCGTACTTGGATTGCGACCCAGATTGGTAATACTGAAATCAAGACTGCGCCAACCGCACGCAATGTTCCGAGTCTGCAATTTGATGCCAGTACCCAGCGCGTTTCAGGTTCAGATAGCTGTAACCGGATTATGGGCAGCTACACAGCAGCAAAAGATACGCTGACCCTGAGTCAAATGGCTACTACCCGTATGGCTTGCATGAACAACGATCAGCTTGATCAGAAATTTAATGAAGCTTTAGCTAAAGTGACGCATTATCAGGTATTTGCTAAAACCTTAAAATTACTGGATCGCCATGGAAATCTCTTGATCCAGCTGGAAAGTGCTGTTCAGCCGCGTTAATACTTCCCTACAAAAAGCCTGTATGGACAGGCTTTTTTATCTTTCATACTGATGAGCTGGAATTTAACCATCAGCCCGATTGAGTTATTTAATTGAATGAGGAATCAACCATGCAACAGGCACTTTTCGGTGGGGGATGCTTTTGGTGTACTGAAGCCGTATTTTTACAGATTCAGGGAGTTCAGCAAGTCGTCAGCGGTTACGCAGGTGGGCACACAACTTAAACATTCATAATTAAGGTCCACACATTGAGCAGCTGTCTTCCATGGTTGTTTTTTCGTTTTTTGAGGTGCAAAAAAGTCAAATTCAGCATGTGTGGGTTCTGGCCAGACGATCGGTAAATTGTCACGCCGAGCAATTAAGAAAAATCTATTTCTCAATGTCGGTGCACCATAGTCGCATGCTCGTAGTTCACGATATTCGACCGTGTACCCTTGGTACCTGAGCGCATTCACGAAACAGTTAAACGTTCGCCCTTTCCGCTTTAAAATCGGTTTACCGTTCTTATCCAAATCACCCCATTCAACAAACTCAACCACGTTTTCAAGCATGATGATTCGTGGTCGAACTGTTGCAGCCCACCTTAAAGCAATCCAAGCTAAACCGCGGATCTTCTTGTTTAACGGCTTGCCACCTTTCGCACGGCTATGATGTTTACAGTCTGGACTAAGCCAAACCAAGCCAACAGGTTGATTGCCCGTAATCTTTACAGGGTTAACATCCCAAACACTCTCGCAGTAGTGCTTTGTTTTTGGATGATTGATGCGATGCATGGCCAAGGCTTTCGGATCATGATTAATTGCAATATCAATCGGTCTACCGAACGCACGTTCTAAACCAGTTGATGTACCGCCACCGCCAGCAAAGTTATCAACGATTAATTCATGTGGAAGCAAGTTATACATAGAAATTCCCTCTTACAAATGCCCCTTTATGGCTTAGATCTCTTAATTCATGCGGTACATCTTCTGGAGACAGATACCTATAAGCATGAATAACCTTGCTCAGATTCATACAGCCACCCCCATGCTTTCAACGGCACTTTCTAATGTTTGATGTGCTGAATAATCATCACAGTCGTAATAATCGTCATCGATCAAATTAGAGATGTCGTAGTCACTCAAACCGCTATTTAAACAGCGACTCAAAAGCTCAGGATCTAAACGATCATACTTGTTGCAAATCGTCATTAACGAATTGCTATGTGCGTTGTTTGCCGTGAAAAATGAGTATGCAAAACCTTCAGGCGTTACGCTTCTAGCATTCTTAGTCGCAATACTATTGCCACCGTATAGGCGGTGCATTTTAGAGCCCTCAACAGGTTCAACAGGTGCAATTGGTAGGTCGGCATTGAAACGGCCCCACAATAATGTTTTCTTTGTGTATGTATCACCAAAATGAAACGGATCAAACGACAGACGCCACGGCGACAACCCGGTTAAGCTCGCAATACGCCCTACTGGATTCTCAATTGCCCAAATATTCGGTTTAAAAAATTCAATTGTTCTTAAAGTTTGGTACACCAGCTCAATACTGCTTAACGTGCGACCATCAGCATCTTTGGCAGTAAAATGTCTTGCACCAGAAACAGCAAAGTCTGTACATGGGCATGCAGCTAAAATCGCATGAACGTCCAAACCATCAAAGCATGCAAAAAGCTCGTTAAAGAATTCCACGCTGAAGTTATTAATATCGCCAAAATAAGGATCTGCCTGTATATCAAACCGAAATACTTGATAGCCAGCATCAACCCATGGTTGTGACCATGTGCCAGACAAATCAAAAAGAGAAAGGACAATTTTTTGGTTGTTTTGGTTGCGGATCGTTGGATCTAGATATTGGTTAAACGCAACGTTTTTCCATTGTTCTAAACGTTCTAATGCGGAAGATCTGGACATCCAGCCATTAGCTTCAACATATGCTTGTGATTTCTTATTTAAGCGAACAACTTCATTCTTATGCGGTGCATCAAAGATGTTTGAAATCTTAAACTCAGCATCAATAAAACTACTTCTTGCATCCAATAAAAGAGAGATGGATCCGGAAATTTGAACAACTCCTATAAGTGATACTCTGCTCCTCAAATGATGTTATAAACATCAATATATGGAGTATTTTATGGCACGTAGACCAAGAAGAAATCATTCAAACGACTTTAAGGCTAAGGTAGCACTTGCTGCGATCAAAGCAGAAAAAACACTTGCTGAATTGAGTTCTGAGTTTGATGTTCATCAAAACCAAATTATTGACTGGAAAAATCAATTGATCTCAGCTTCCTCACAAGCTTTCGATCAATCAAAAGCTCCATCAGAACCTCCCATTGATCTTAAAAAGTTACATGCAAAAATCGGTGAGCAGGCATTAGAAATTGATTTTTTAGAAGGTGTGTTGAAGAAACTGGGCCGCTTCAACCACAAAAGTTAATCGATCACTCACTTCAGATTTCAGTATCTAAACAAGCTAAGTTACTGAAAGTCTCTCGTGGTTGTTATTATTATCGCCCAAAACCTGTTAGCTCATCAGATCTGAAGCTGATGCGATGTATTGATGAATTACATATGCAATATCCTTTTGCAGGCAGTCGTATGATGCGTGATTTGTTGAATCGTCAAGGGCATCATATAGGACGACGTCATACACGTACTTTAATGAAGAAAATGGGTATTCAGGCGTTATATTGCAAACCAAATTTAAGCCAGGCTAATCAAGCTCACCGTAAATATCCATATCTGCTCAAAGGATTGGCTATTCAGCGCAGTAATCAAGTGTGGTCTACTGATATAACGTATATCCCTATGGCAAAAGGCTTTGTTTATTTATGTGCTGTGATTGATTGGCATAGCCGCAAGGTACTTGCGCATAGGGTATCGATTAGTATGGAGGTGGATTTTTGTATTTCGGCTTTAAATGAAGCGATTGAAAAATATGGATCACCTGAAATATTGAATACAGACCAAGGCAGTCAGTTCACCAGTGATGCATTTATTGATGTATTGAAATCAAATGGCATTCAAATCAGTATGGATGGTAAAGGTCGATGGGTAGATAATGTGATGGTTGAACGATTATGGCGGAGCGTTAAATATGAAGAGGTGTATCTCAAAGCTTATAGCAGTGTCACAGATGCGAAAAAGCAATTGAGTGCATATTTTGAGTTTTATAATCTGAAACGACCTCATTCGAGTCTAGACAAAATGACACCAAATGAGTTTTACTATGATCAGCTACCCCAACAAAACAAGGTGGCTTAACTAGAGCGGAATATCACTTATAAATACGCTTTTAGTTGTTCAAACAAGTGGAACCACCTCTGTTTACAGTTGATGAGTGGAATCTTTTTAAACAAGGATATGCTGAATTTGTAACGCTGACAGATCTTGAAAAAGAATATTGGTTTATTGCAATTGAGCATATTTTTGTAGATGAGGTTATTTGGTTAATGGCAGATTTTTCTGAAGGATGGAAAATGCAACATCAATTAGGTGTATTAGTTCAGACTTGATCGTACATTCTTCTTGAAAAAGAGAAAGTTACCCGTTTTGATAAAGGTGTCGAAATCTTAATCAAACAAAGGTAACTTTCTTATGTTGCATACTAACAATCAAATCATTAAACACAAAGTAGGCCTGCTTAATTTAGCCGAAGAACTTCAGAATGTATCCAGAGCTTGTAAGGTCATGGGTGTTTCAAGAGATACATTTTATCGCTATCAGGAATTAGTACAGTCTGGTGACATTGATGCATTGGTCAACAAGTCCCGTCGAGTACCAAATTTAAAAAACCGTGTAGATGATGCTACAGAACGAGCAGTCATTGATTTCGCAATTCAATATCCTGCATATGGTCAGCACCGTACTAGTAATGAGTTACGCAAGAAGGGTGTATTTGTTTCAGGGAGTGGTGTTCGCTCTATATGGCTTCGTCACAATTTAGAGAACTTTAAGAAGCGTTTAAAAGCACTTGAGGCTAAAGTGGCACAGGATGGTATTGAATTAAATGATCACCAGATTGCGGCACTTGAACGTAAGCATGAGGATGACGTTGCTTGTGGTGAAATCGAAACATCTCATCCAGGCTATTTAGGCGCGCAAGACACCTTTTATGTCGGGAATCTCAAAGGTGTTGGACGGATCTACCAACAAACATTCATCGACACTTATAGCAAGGTCGTTCATTGCAAGCTCTATACAACAAAAACACCGATTACAGCGGCTGATTTACTCAATGATCGTGTGTTGCCATTCTATCAATCTCAGGACTTTAATGTGGTTCCGTTAATTAGACCACTCAATTCAGTTTTATAAGTGATAAATCCGCTCTAAATATTTAAATTATGCTGCCATTACTTTTAGTAAATGTTGATCATAAAATTCATTTGGTGTTGCCTTATTCAAACTTGAATGAGGACGTATCATGTTATAAAAATCCAAATATTCAGCAATTGATTGTTTCGCTTGTTTAACCGTATCGTAAGCCTTCAAATAGACTTCCTCATGCTTCACGCTGCGCCATAAACGCTCAATCATTACATTATCCATCCATCGTCCTTTCCCATCCATACTGATACGGATATTTCGCAATTTTAACTCATTCAAAAATGCCTCGCTTGTGAATTGACTGCCTTGGTCTGTATTAAACACCTCAGGACAACCATATTTCACAATTGCTTCTTGCAACGCATCTATGCAAAAGTCTGTTTCCATACTGATCGATACTCGATGAGCCAGTACTTTACGACTATGCCAATCTATAATTGCACACAGATAGACAAAGCCTTTAGCCATAGGAATGTACGTGATATCTGTACACCAGACTTGATTAGAGTGATCGATGACCATGTTTTTCAACAGATATGGGAAAATACGGTGTGCAAGATTAGGCTTACTGGTATTGGGTTTTGGATACAAGGCATGTATTCCCATCAAGCGCATTAAACGTCGGACTTTACGCCGACCTATTTGATGTCCTTGACGCTGTAGCATATCTCGTATCATTCGACTGCCCATAAATGGGTAGTCGAGATGAATTTCATCGATTAGACGCATCCAACTCAAATCAGTTGATGAAATCTCTTTGGGCTTGTAATACAACGTACTGCGATTGATTTGAATCAATTGCGATTGTTGTCGTACCGAAAGTTGATGGGTCTTATCGATCATTTTTTGCCGCTCAGCTGCCCTATTTTTCTGAGCGCACCTTCTAAAAAATCAATTTGCAATGCCTGATGTCCTATCTTGGCATGTAGAGCTTTGAGGTCAATCTCTGGTTCTTGTTGTGCTGTTGGTCGTGAAAAAATATTGACTGATTGCTCAAGCAGTTGATTTTTCCAATCGATGATTTGGTTTTGATGTAAATCGAATTGAGTAGAAAGTTCAGCGAGTGTGTGGTCGCCTTTAATTGCTGCGAGAGCAACTTTAACTTTAAACTCTGCTGAATGATTACGACGTTTTCTTCGTGTCATGGTTGACTCCAAAAACAAGCATTTCCCATGCTTATTGGGGAGTAGATTATCACTTATAGGCGTGGTCTAAAATCCTAGAACCACATCACTTACCAATGCTTCGCATCCTCACAGACAGAGGTACTGAGTATTGCGGTAAGGTAGAACAACATGACTATGAGTTGTATCTGGCAGTCAATGATATTGATCACACGAAGACAAAAGCAGCTTCCCCGCAAACGAATGGGATCTGTGAACGCTTCCATAAGACGATTTTGCAGGAGTTCTATCAAATTACGTTCAGGAAGAAGCTTTATAGCTCGTTGGAAGAATTACAAGTTGATCTAGACGATTGGCTAAAATTCTATAATACTGAACGAACTCATCAAGGAAAAATGTGCTGTGGTCGCACACCACTAGAAACTTTACTTGATGGAAAACGAATTTGGGCTGAGAAGAATTTAGCTCAAATTTAACCTGACAGGCACAATAAAAAATGGGTAACTGTCAGATCAGGTTTGAGCTAGTACAAATTAGGAATTTATTCATCAATATTCAAATGTATATTGACCCCTAGTGTACTGCAACAATATGATTTAGAAATCAATACTTAGCTTTAAGATTTTATGTCATCAAACCAGTGAAAATGAAAACCTTCCGTTTTTTATTTTATAAGTCACTATTTTATTAACTTAGAATATTTAAATCGAATGATTTAAATATTCGTTTAATACAATGCCTACTTCACTTATATAGTTTAAGCAAAATGTCACTTTAGTAAGCTCTTCACCAGTTAATCTAAACTTTAGTTATACCGCTATTTATCATTTAACTGTATGAGCTTAACCCTATTCAAAGATGGAAATTATGAAAAAAAGTCGTTATTTAGTTAGCTCAGCTGGCATTATGACTGTGCTACTAATAGGCTGCTCAAAATCAGAAAATGCAGAGCATCATTCAGCAGATGCACCGTTAGCATCAGTAAGTGTAATGACTGCCCAAACACAATCAATAAATCTGATTGAAAATCTCCCTGGGCGTGTCACTGCATATCGTATTGCTGAAATTCGCCCTCAGGTTGGTGGCATAGTAGATAAAGTTCTATTTAAACAGGGTACTTATGTACATGCAGGTCAACCACTTTTTAAATTAAATTCTGAAATATTTCAGGCTGATGTCAAAAGTAATAGAGCAACTTTACATCGTGCTGAGGCTGAAGTAACACGCCTTCAAATTTTGTTAAAACGATACGCTGAACTGGTGACAGTTAATGCAATTAGTAAGCAAGAATATAACAATACTGAAGCAGAATATCAGAAAGCAAAAGCTGATGTTACTCAAATGGAAGCGATACTTTCACGTCAACAACTTAACCTAAAATATGCAACAATTACATCGCCAATATCTGGAATTATTGGTGAGATTTTAGTGACTGAAGGTGCATTAGTCAGCCAAGGTGATACTAAAGCCATGGCAGTAGTACAGCAAATTGATAAAGTGTATATCGACGTAAAACAGTCAATTACTGATTATGAAAAAATACAGGAAGCATTACAACAAGGGAATTTGTCAAATGCTAGCCATAACGTTGAAATACTAAATAGTCAAGGTAAGCCATACGATGTAAGGGGTGAAATTTTATTTTCAGACACTAAAGTAGATCCCGATACTGGTGATGTGACTATCCGTATTTTAGCGAATAATCCTAGTCAAAAATTGCTTCCCGGCATGTATGTCCGTATCAACATGAGCCGAACAAAAGTTGATAATGCGATTTTAGTGCCAGAGCAAGCTATCCAACATGATATTAGTGGTAAGGCGAATGTAACTATTATCAACCAAAAAGAGCAAGCACAAAGTAAAACTGTGCAACTGGGTCAGCGTTATCAAAATAGTTATGTAGTCACGCAAGGTATAAATGCGGGTGAAAAAATCATTGTCGAAGGTGTAGACCGTATTCAACCTAATCAGCGACTAAAAGTAAAACAATGGCAAGCACCTATAACGAATAATGAAAATGGGGGGCAGCAATAATGTCTCAATTTTTCATTCGTCGACCAATTTTTGCTTGGGTCATCGCCTTATTTATTATTTTATTTGGTGTATTAAGTATACCTAAATTGCCAATTGCACGCTTTCCAAGTGTAGCTCCACCACAAATTAGTATTACAGCAATGTATCCTGGAGCTACACCAAAGACGCTCAATGACAGTGTTGTAACACTTATTGAAAGAGAAATGTCAGGTGTTAAGAATTTACTGTATTACAGTTCAAGTTCAGATACCTCTGGTAGCGCTACTGTTACTGCTACATTTAAGCCTGGTACAGATGTAGAGCTTGCTCAAGTTGATGTTCAAAACAAAATCAAAGCAATTGAGTCGAGACTACCTCAACCTGTTCGACAACAAGGGCTTATGGTTGATGCAGCTTCATCTGGATTTTTGATGATCATAGGTCTGAACTCCCCTAATCATCAATATTCTGAAATAGACCTAAGTGACTACATGACACGACACGTCATTGAAGAAATCAAGCGAGTTGATGGGGTTGGGAAAATCCAGAATTTTGGAGCTGAAAAAGCTATGCGCATTTGGGTCGATCCAAATCGTTTAGTATCTTATGGTCTGAGTATTAAAGACGTAAATACGGCTATTCAAAATCAAAACCTCCCGATTTCACCTGGTCGTATAGGTGATACACCTGCCCTCAAAGGACAGCAAATTACGATTCCATTAACAGCACAAGGGCAATTGGAGACTGTTGAACAATTTAAAAAAATTAGTTTACGTTCGAATAAAAATGGGGCAACTGTACTGTTATCAGATGTGGCTCATATTGAGGTTGGTGCGCAGTCTTATAGTTTTGCCATTTTAGAGAATGGTAATCCATCTACAGCAATAGCAATACAAATGAGTCCCAATGCAAATGCCGTTAAAACTGCTGAAGGGGTAAAGGCAAAAATCAACCAATTGAGTACTTCATTACCTGATGGAATGAAATTCTCAATCCCTTATGATACTGCACCATTTGTTAAAGTTTCTATTCAAAAAGTAATTACAACATTAATTGAAGCCATGGTTTTAGTCTTTATTGTAATGTTCATATTTCTTCATAATGTTCGTTATACCTTAATTCCAGCTATTGTTGCTCCCATAGCATTGCTAGGAACGTTCTCTGTAATGCTACTTGCTGGCTTTTCTATCAATGTCCTAACCATGTTTGGTATGGTGCTGGCGATTGGGATCATTGTAGATGATGCCATTGTAGTGATTGAAAATGTGGAAAGAATCATGGTATCAGAAGGCTTGTCCCCTGCAGATGCCACCTCGAAGGCGATGAAAGAAATTACGAATCCGATTATTGGTATTACTTTGGTTTTGGCTGCAGTATTTTTACCAATGGCTTTAGCAAATGGTTCAGTAGGGATTATTTATCGCCAATTCACTATCACAATGTCAGTTTCGATTTTATTCTCAGCATTCCTAGCCTTAACTTTGACACCTGCTTTATGTGCAACCATGTTGAAACCAATAGATAAAAATCATGTGAAAAAAGGTGTTTTTGCTTGGTTTGATCGAAGTTTTGAAAAATTAAATAATCGATATGAACATGGTTTATTTAAAGTCATTAAACATAAAAGAACGGCTATGCTATTTTTTATAGGCATTGTTGTTGCACTTCTTTTTTGTTTTAAACAAGTACCTACTGCATTTATGCCAGAAGAAGATCAGGGTTGGTTTATGACATCAATTCAACTTCCTTCTGATGCCACACAAGAACGTACCAAAAAAGTTGTTACTGAATTTCAGGAACATCTAAATAAAGAAGTTGGTATTCAAGATAATATGGCGATCTTAGGCTTTGGATTTAGTGGTTCAGGGCAAAATACAGCAATGTATTTTACCAATTTACTCCCCTTTGAGGACCGTAAAATTACTGCCCAACAAGTCGTGGATAATGCGAATACTGCAATGGCTGACAGCTCGGAAGGCCAAGTAATGTCTGTATTGCCTCCAGCAATTGATGAATTAGGAAGCTCTTCTGGATTTTCATTACAATTGCAGGATGTAGGAAATATTGGCATGCAAGCATTAGCACAAGCCCAAGATCAATTACTCAGTTTATCAACTCAAAGTAAAAAAGTTGTAGATGTTTACTCTGATGGTTTACCAGATGGAAATTCTGTACAACTCAAAATTGATCGTGAAAAACTACAAATATTAGGTGTTAACTTCAGTGATGTTACCGATATCATTTCTACTTCAATGGGTTCAATGTATATCAACGATTTTCCAAATCAAGATCGTATGCAGCAAGTTATTGTTCAACTTGATGCCAAATCACGTATGAGTATTGATGATATTTTACAAATCAAAGTAAATAGTCAAAGTGGTAAACTGATTTCTATGTCTGAGATTATTACTCCAGTTTGGCAATACTCCCCACAACAATACAATCGTTACAATGGTCGTCCATCTTTAAGTGTTACGGGTAGTCCAGCACCTGGTATATCTTCTGGTCAAGCAATGTCAGAAATGGAAAATTTAATCAAACAACTTCCAAAAGGTGTGGGGTATGAATGGAGTGGTATTTCTTTAGAAGAAAAACAGGCTGAATCGCAAACTATATTTTTATTACTTCTATCTATGCTCGTAGTATTTCTTGTTTTAGCTGGGTTATATGAAAGTTGGTCCATCCCTCTTTCTGTTATGTTGGTTGTACCTCTAGGGCTTATAGGTGCATTTATAGCTGTAATGATAAGAGGTATGCCCAATGATATTTTCTTTAAGGTTGGTATGATTACCATCATTGGATTATCAGCGAAAAATGCCATTTTAATTGTTGAATTTGCTAAGGCTCTCCGAGAAGATGGGATGAGTTTAGTTAAAGCAACCGTTGAAGCTGCAAAATTGCGCTTGCGTCCAATCTTAATGACTTCTTTAGCATTTACATGCGGAGTTATTCCTTTAGTTTTTGCAAGTGGTGCGAGTTCTGAAACCCAAAAGGCTATAGGTACTGGCGTATTTGGAGGAATGATCAGTGCAACTCTTCTTGCTTTAGTGTTTGTCCCTATTTTTTTCATTATTGTTATGGGAACTGTTGATAAATTTTCTAAACAAAAAGGATCAAACTAATCTATAAGCTTTGTGGGTTAGAAAAAAAATAACTCACTTTGCATTGATCATATTTAAATTCTTGTTTTATCCATAGCACTAACCTATTAATTTTAAAAAATAATAGGTACTGGCTAAATAGCAAATCGATACATATCTTTTTCATAGAGGAAATATGATTTTAGTAAGTTCTTGTCTGGCTGGCTTAAAGGTACGTTATAACGGGACGCATAGCTTAAACGAAAAAATCGAAAAATTAGTCAAAGATGGAAAAGCTACTATGGTATGTCCAGAGATTCTTGGCGGTTTATCAACACCACGCGAACCTGCCGAGATTTCGGGAGGTAATGGCGATGATGTCTTAGATGGAAAAGCCTGTGTAATTGAAAAATCAGGAAAGGATGTGACTTCAATCTATATTGAAGGGGCATATAGAACTTTAAAAAAAGTTCAATTATTAAAAGCTACTCTGGTAGTGCTTAAAGAAAATAGCCCTTCATGTGGTAGTTCAATGATTTACGATGGTCAATTTAATGGGAATAAGATCTATGGCAATGGAGTTACCTCCGCTTTGCTTAAACGTCATAATATAAAAGTCATTTCAGAAGAAACTTTTTGGCAACTTTTACCCTAGTTCCTCCGCTTTTATTTAAAATCTTCATGCAACTCCAACCACGCCCCCCTTTGCAATATCAAGTCTCTTCGGTATTTAGAGATATAGTGAGGTAATAATCTAAGAAGCATATCCATTACTTCCACATCAGTTAAAAAGTAGTGGTTCAATTTTATGCTGTAATTCTTTAACAATTTTAGCAAGCTGATCATGTAAAACTAACCAACATTGCTCATGACCTTGCCCAATATATTCATCTATTATGAGTTGCAAAATGTCTTGATCTATCTGACTTAAGAATTCTAAAAACCATGTCGCAGCAACATCCTTGGCAACTATTGTTTTATGATCTAATGTATAAGCTATACGGCATAGCGCTAAAATTTGATTACATTCATCCTGATCGTCTTTCCAATGAGCAATAATTTGTGGATAAGTTTTTTGCATGGCAAATATTAATTGTTCATAGCTAATTGGATTTAACCAATCGCAAATATCAGGTCCAAAGATAGTAATGTTATGTAATTGGGCAGTTTTAAGTAAAATACTAATATCTGGATCAGATTGACTATAAAGTAATTCACCTTTGAGTAATTCTTCTCTCAACCACTCGCCATATTGTAGCTGATATGTATATGGATGATTTTTATTGGTAATACTCCCTTTTTCTAATATCGTAATTTCTAAGGCACGCGCTGTAGCATGACCAATCGGAACAGATATATTTAGAAAATTCTGCGCTAATTGTTTTCTTTCCTGATCGGTAATTTCACGTTCAATAATAACTAAAATATCAAGATCACTTTTATGTTTTAAACCACCATCAACATACGAACCATATAAATAAATAGCATAAAGCTTATCTTTAAAATTTTTTTGTAAAAGCTGTTTTACACTTTCAACTTGGCGACACTCTTCATCATTTAAGCTTTGCATATGATTTTTAATTTAAAAAAATAAGTAATGAATTCATAGAGCATTATACAGAACACTGGCTAACATAGCCAGTGGTATTAAAAGGAATTTTAAAGGTTGAGCCATATTCCACTACACCAAGTTTTAAGCGTTGTGCTTATTTAATTTAATTATAGTGAAAAAGTTAGCTTATAAATTTTAAAAAAAAATTAATGACCATGGTTTTTATTAAAATATCTATATAGACAATTAAGCTAATTAGGTGGGCAATTATGAATATGTTGGTAAATATAAAAAGAGAAGTGCAAGCATCTGAATTAGACTTTATTGAAGTCGAAAAGCTAATTTTGCAATGCGAAAAAGCAAAATCGTCAATAAAGGTTATTTATGAAAGCATCAAAGATATTGAACTTGATGCTTACCAGATTGTGAGTGCAATCACCCGAAAATCATATTCATCATCATTCAATACTGAAGAATCTGCTTTAAAACAAATATCGTCATGCTTCTGGAGGAAGTTAACTGAGATCATCAATCTTAGAAACTTTATATCTGAAAAAGAATATGATGCGTTGTCAGATAAAATTGCTCGTCATGAAATTGAAGATTTCACGATGGATAACGTGAATGTATTTTTAGAATCTATCTGGTCTACGCGCCACATGGCATATGCTCGTAAAGTTGATTCATTGTTTTGCCAATTATCAAGCAAATACAAAACCAATCTTGGTGCTGGTATTAACCCGTGCGTGATCATTCATCACAATAGCTACCATTCTTATTGCAGACGAGATAATTTAGTGGAAGAAGTACGCTTTATAGCAAGGCAGTTATTTGGCAAGCCTTTAGACCACACTAGATTAGATAAACTCAGGTTAGATCGTGGTATCTGGCATAGCATTGATGATAATTTATTACGCATTAAGATCTACGAAAACGGTAACTGTCATATCTTGTTTAATCAATGCGTAGTTGATCGCATTAACCAGGTATTAAACCTGTTATATCCGAATCAAATTGGCATAGATCCAAATGTAAAACACAAACGCCGTGCGTATGATGAACCCATTTTATAAAGCTCATTAAAAAACCATCAATTGTTATTGTGGTTTTTTTTTAGATATATACGGTACTAATTTTGCGATCGTGCCACTGGTGAACATACACTGACCATATCACTATGGATACTTGGGATAAATCATATCCCTTAAAGGCAGATTTAAATTTAGACTCCATTTTTCGGAGCTGCATTCTCTTATCACGAGATGGCTCTAATTCAATATCCCCAATGAATTGAGAATTGCAATAAGATCTTGTTCAGGTGTATCAGCAAGCACCGTCACGTTATAGCCACCGCTAAACTGGTGTAATTCAGCACAGTACTCAACATCAGACGCCGTGAGTACCAATTCAACATCAAAATATTGAATCACTTTAAGCACCTGGTACTTTGCTTTAAAGAATCCGTTGTTTTCAGCTAACTTCATCGCTTCAGCAATGGTGATGTTTTCAAGCACAAGACGGTCTTGAGCTGGTTCATCTTCATATGTTTTAAAACTTAACAATTTAATTAAACTTAATTAATTAACTAATTGCTCGTTAAATTATTCTTAATGCATTACGGCGATACGGCTAATAGAAAAATCATATTAGTACGCAAGCGATGTTTTTTAATTGATTAAAAAAGATTGAAAATCTTATTTTTCGAGAAAAGTTTGCCAGGTTGTGTTTTCCCATAAAATGAAACTATCAAAAGCAGAAAGCTTAAAACTTGGAGTGAACAGCATGTCAAATTTAAACGCTCAATCAGTACAGTTACAAGGCACTTTATACATCGGTTTCCCTAAAACTTTTAGCGGTGCTCACATGGAAACATTGTTTGATGAAATCTCAGATTACATCGACAACAACTGTGATTTAACCCTTGCGGATCTTCAAGCGGATAGTGACTATGCTCAACTTCAATTTCAACAGCACATGCCGACATTGGCTGATAAAACAAATTTCTTCTTCATGGACGTTGAAATCTACGTTGCAACATTAAAAGAAAACTTTGGTCATACATCAGTACTCGACCAAGTTACCTCAGTAAATATCTTTGGCAAAAACCTTGAAGACATTTGCACGTTAATGGCTCAAAACGGCTACGCATACGACCGTATAGAAGATTGTTGGTCACGCGAACTTTCTTAATTCAATTCACCCATACGCACGGATAACGTGCGTATGCCACTGAATCACATTTGAGGATATAAACCATGCAAAACCTAATTACAGCGCATTGCGAGCTAACCATCAAACATGATGAAAAACAGTAAAAAAATGTCGGGCCTGTTGTTGTGACGTTTGGGGCGATCTTTACTGCTGAGTCGGTGAATGAACTGTTTTGCGCTATATGCCAAGACGGAATCAGATTTAAAGCAATCTATAACCCCGACAATATGTATTTTTTACGCCATGAGCTAAGCCCAATTGCTGATTTGTCAGTTAAGACAGACCAAGACGGCAACATTATTGTCAGTGTGATTGCATCCACTAGCCCATATTTTGAGATCAAAGTACTAAAAAATGGTTTTACCAACTCAGACACCTTAAACAGATCTGCAATTCGCACGTTGGTTCGCAACCATCAAAGCCCATTCCAAGAGCAAATTTCTGACTACTTTGAAACAGACCCAATTTTTAAAACCATGCAAGCAATTTTTGCACACACGTATTTAAGCCGATAAGGAACTTCACCATGACGACCGCTACTGCTACCGCTGAAAAGACCGTGTTCAAACGTGAAACGTTGGAGCTGAAGAACATCCATGTTTACACCCAAAACGACCGCATTAACCAAAACAGTCCCGTTGGCGACCGTGCATACGACAATGGATTAGTGAAAGACATCCTGTTCAGCCCTATGCTTTGGGCTACCCCTGAATTTTCATCTAGCTATGTCACTCAGATTCAAATTAAAGGCACACGCATTTATGATTCACTTTGCAGTTATACTGGCGTTCGCACCTATTTTTATAAGTTAGCTGACAGTGAGTTTGGGTGCATGTATCAAAAACGTCCGTACCCACAAAACGACTTTCTCTTAATTTTTGCAAACTTAACGCAAATGTTTAACGATGCAGTTTGTTACTTTGGAAACAACAGTAATAAAAATGTTTTTAAAGGTCTAAATTTTGACATCGAAAGTGGTGTTTCACGGTTCAATTTACAGCAACGCTTATTAGAGTTTTATAAGAAGTCTAAACGCCAATTGACCATCAGTGAAACAACAAGAGGAATGCTTGGTGACTCGAATCTTCGCTATAACATCTTTGTTCGCAACCAACCAAAATTGGACAAACACGGCAAGCCGTTAAAATGCGCCAAAAAACTCATTAAGCTTTACAAAGAGCGTGGCACAGTTGCGATCTATGGCGGTGACTGCATTTCACCACTCAAGCTCGTTAAACACCAACAAATCAAGGTAGAGAGCGAAAATGGCAAGTTTTCATATACGACTGACTTCATCACGTTGTACTCAGTAGAACAAGACATGTACACCTTATATATTCCCTATTCAGTACTTAATGAAAGCTACGGAACAACTAATAAATTTTATGGTTTGCATCTCACCCAAGAAGAAGCAGAAAAAACCATCCCGAAATTATTAGAACGTACTCAAAAGTATTTAAACCATAAAAAAGGTTAATACCCTTGCGTTGATCAGCTAATTGATCAACTGCTGGCTTTATAAACGCAAACGATGTTTTTTTAATTGATTAAAATAATCCAAAACTTAATTTTGATAATTCAGCACCCATAATTCTACTAATGCATTTCCATCAAGCCTTAATTCAAACCATATTCAATTAACAATGAATTAACACCACTACGGCGTTATTTCTTAAATGTGGTATATGGCTTTACCCACCCCCTACTCGTCTATGGCTAATTGTTCCAGTGTCAGTCAAAAAATGAAATATAATTCATTCTCAAAAATGAGAATCTGTTCACAAATGGGAACGCGAAGCAGCCTTAATTTTAAAAATACCAGTTCATCTAGACTAAATTTGAGTAAGTCTGATTAATATTGAATAAAAAACCTAAGTTTTTCGCCGTATGTTTTAATCTTCAAGGGTTTAACTTTAATGAAATTTTTTTTAAATAAACTAATTTAGTGGATTTTGACCGTTATAATGGTTTTATCTCGAGGCATATTGCCTTAAACTTGGAGCCGTGTGATGTTAAAACTATCTAGTATCTTTTCTCATGAAGCTAGGATTGAATCCCTTGTTATTCAATTTGAAGCCGATTATCAAACTGCACTAAAGCAAGGTTTAGATATTTACTTTGGCGTTGGCTATGCAACTAATGAGGATAGTCAATCTATACAGGCGTATCTTGTGAAAGATAAGGAGATTTATAAAAAGCATTACTGGAGTTGGGAATACCCAAGAACACCACACAAAATTGAAAAAACTAAAGCTGAGCACCGCCATTGGTTAAACCTAGCTGATGTACGAAACGCTGCGCTCGAGGCGAATATTACAAAATAAAAAGGTAATCTAAATGATAAAAAAAAGTGTGGGTTTTGAACGTGCTTCTGATGTTCAAGCCATCGTTTACTCAGTAAAAGATGGATCTGCAGTTTTTGTCGTACCAAATGGCTTTGTGGTGCTGGAGGTTCCATTGTCACAAACTCAAGCCGAGTACTTCAAGATGTATGAGAAGTCACCTAATGTTTTTGTGTTGCACGGTAAGGCAAAATTCCATTACGTGTGTGATTGTGAAGTTGAACTGGTTGGCTTTAGTGTGGAAAGATCTAAGCTAACAAATCAATTGGTCAATCCAAGCTTATTTAGCCACATTGATAAACCTGCAGTCAGTATAGATTGCATCTATGATGATATGTCTGCACCAACTATAAGCCCTGGCTTTTATTGTTAATTAGCTGGTATAAAAGAAGCCCGAAATTCGGGCTTTTAATTTGTCTGAAGACAAGTTATTTCAACTCGCACGGCGCTTTAATTCTGATGTTATTTGCCCAAGAATAAACATCCGAACCTTTTTGTGGGAAAGGCTGACTCTTAGAATACTGCAACCAACACACCGAATTATGGGTTGGATCTTGTTCCTTACGTTTTTCACGTAATTTAATCAGGCTTTCTCTTAACGCTGCAGTATCGTATTTTGGATCAAGTGACATAAAACCTACCGCAAACAGATCCGCATAAGATTCTCGCCATAGTTGAGTTTTACCGCTACTTTCAGCCGTTACAAAGGTAGATACATCATCCATCTTTACTTTGGACCGATCAGACGGCGCAATTGAATTTAATGCTTTAAGTGGCTGGCCAAGTTCACCAGGCACATCGGTCGCACGATCTAAACAGTGAGATAACTCGTGCGCTAATATCAGCATTTCCCAATCGTTGTAGCTTACATCGGTTTTTGCTGCTTTATACATGGTGTTCATGCTGGTTTTAGACATATTCACCAGGCAATATCCTGTACTAGATCTTAATGAAGCTGGAGAAGCTTGCGGTATATCTAAGGAAGTTAAAGCCCAACTTTCGTTAAAGTCACCTAACACAAGTGGCGCGTTGTAGTTTTCCTTGGCAAACTTTTGTAGTTGATTGAAGTTGCTACCCGGTACCATCGCAGCAATATGGTCATGGTTGAACTGTTTCTTTTCTAGCGTTTTGAAACACCATACAAAACCATATGACAGTAGAAACATTAGGAGTGGAACAACAGCAACAGAGAACATAAGTAGCTTAAAGTTTTCGTCTAGTCGCTTGGTTCGGTCTTTGGTCTTAATATAAGGTGTTGCCAAGCACCAGCTGAGCACTACTGTCATCAAGATTAAAATAACAAGAAAAGTCATGGTGTAGCCAACTGGTTGAATAAACGTAAAGGCAATCCACGCAAAACAAGTTAGGACGGTTAAGGTCCACAAAATGATGTTTAAAATGATTTTTGTTTTCACGCCGTTGGCATCCCTAATCTATAAAAATAAATGTGGCCCATTAAACGGGCCATATTGAGTCTGTTCTCTTCATCATCGCCAATGTGGTCGATATAAATAATTAACAAACCATCAAAGCTAAAAACTTTTCTTAAAAATTTAAGATGCCTGCACACCAGGATAATCGTTGTAGTTGCCATCAATAAATTGATTGGTAGATTTACTGACATCATACCAAATCGGCATGCATTTCGACTTGTCACTTTGATCGATGGCCATGTATGGAAGTCCTAATTCGTTTTGAATCAATTCAGCATCCATAAATGGCTCAAGAACCTTCATAGGAATGGAAAACAAACACTCAACATACCCATTATCATGAATGACCTTTCGACTGGCTTTAGAAGCACTGTCAAAGCGCAATGCATTCCACAAGTGAGAAGCTTCATTGATGGTATGTGGTTGTTTTAGGTAATTAGGATTTTCAGACGCATAGATCGACAGTGTATTCACATCAATCATCAGCTTAAGTACACCTGAACCGACCATATGTTCAATCGGTATATACAGCATGATAGCGCCGTATCCTAAGCTTCGTTTTTTAGCATCTGGATGTTCACCAATACCACCAATAACGCTATGAATAAGAATAGGTAGAGTTGTGTTCATTTTATAAACCTTTCAATAGTTTTGTAGCTCTTTATACATTTGATACCGCGTATAGCAGATATAACACGGCGATGTTAATAGAGATTGCATACAGCCATTAATATTGATTAATGACTTCATCCATCACATAAATTGAGTAGTTGTACTGGTCTAAGCGATATTTGCTTTCTTCAGTATGTTCACTGGCCAATGCTTGTAGTTGAGTTTCGTTCATGGAAGAAGCATAGCGGTTACGGATTGATTTAAGCTGGCTCAATTCTAAACGTCCAGTACTCTTGGTCAGATTGCTAACAGTTGTGAATAGATCCTGGTCATATTCTTGCAATTCACCATACAGCCAAGCAAGGTGTTCTGCACTGATGTATGGGTTATTTTTTTCATAGTAGTTTTTCAGTTTGAGTAAACTCAAACCACATATGAACACAGCAACCATAAGGCTAATGACAAGCCCCTCACCGAGTTTAAGTAGGTACAGGAATATAAAGATACTAATCACGCCTATGGCAATAGAGATATATCGCATGGTTTGATTTTGGAACATTTCTAACATGGGCATTACTCACTTTTTGTAATGTTGTTTTGATAAAGATGGTCTATTTGAGCGATGGCAAGTTTCATGCGTTCCGTGGTGCAAGTCAGGTCGTCATCAAAACGATGGTTGAATTCAACAATCCCCTGTTCTTCCATGTCTTGCATTTCACGCTTAGCATTACTTAAGCCTTTTTCTATACCAACCAGATTCAAGTTAAAGAAGTCTTCTAGTAGCTTTTCACTCTCAATGATTTGTTTGAGCTCAGTAACATAGACTTCAGTTTTCTTTTTGCTGATTTCCGCAGCCATCGCATAACGAAAGTTGCCGTTTACAACAACAGTTTTGAGATCTGGTGAATATTCGTTGTATTCACTTGGAATTCGACTAACGGACTGGACGGCGTGACTCCAGCCATACTTCTGAAAATATTCAATTCCCGTCATGGTATATACCTACGATTGTTCTTTTTTAAGTTCAATAACAGCCAATAACGCTTTGTTTTGGCGTTCCAATTCATATTGTTTTTGACGGTCTACATTTTGGCGATCGAAAAGTTCTCTAATCTGCTGTTTGTAGTGGTTGTCATAGTACGAATAGGCTTTACGTTCTGCTTTTCTACGTGCAATGCGAACTTTGGGATGCCAGTTGAATTCTTTGTCGTCTGCATAACCCCTCATGAACTCAACCAGTTTGCTATCACCACGCATTTTACAAACCTTAATGAAGCCCATTTCTAAAACTGTAATTGGCGCACGGCGCGGATCTCCAAACTCCCAACGCCGTTTAATCCCAAAGCCACACATCTCTATTTGAACCGTAATCATGGTTTAACCTTTATCAAATGTTTGAGCTTCTGGATCTTCGACATTAAATCTGGACCATCACTTTCATGGTAAACAAGGTGTTCATTAACGAATGTGATAAAAGCATCCAATTCAGTTTGAATCGTTGCCAATTGATTGCGTAACCACTGGCATGTGGCTTCATCTTGTTTTATCGCCGTTTCAAGCAATCCTCTCGCATGTTCATAGGCATTTGCCTCACCTTGCGCCACCATATCTGCAGATGATTTCCAATCGCCCCATTTCTTATTCCAAAAGTCATCGAGCAACTGCAGTAAATTTCCACTTCCAATTGGTCATCGCTGATGGCTGGTGTTTGCATTTGATAGATAGATTTTTTAGTTTCTACTTCACTTTGCATCCAACCATCACGAAAAGCTTCCCATTTCGCCTGATGCACCCAAGAAGAATAATTGCCACTGGCCAACAGACTACCGACCACGCCGTATCTATTTTCAAAAGCGCTACGAGCTTCAATTTCTGAAGCAATGTTTTCATTAGTATTTTGCGTATCAATCATGCTGACTATCCCCATGAAGCAAAGGCACTTGTAATGAGATTTTTGTTTCCTTCATCTCATGAAGTTTTTGAATCGCACGTTCTGGATCTATCACCCATGCATCAAAGAGAAGTTGAGTGACAAAAGAAAACTTCTCACCAACTTTGCGGAACGGTGCGCCGTGGCTATTCAGGAATTGTTCAAACACAAGATATTGCTGTTCGATGGCCTGGTTAAGTTCAAACAGGTCAATACAGCCCTCTAGCAAGTTGTACTCACCTGAAGCATTCGGCATAAACATCCATTTACGCTCATGGGTTAAGCCATCTACATGTAGGTAGGCATGTTTGTTGAGACTAGTCCACTCAGGTTTCATCATGACGTAGGTGTTGTACTCGTCATCTTCAAGATAGTTGTAGTGGGTAGCATCAACGGGTTTCTTTGCTAAAACAGAAATGGCCTGTTCAAGTGTCAGACCGAGAATGAGTGCATGTGGTGTAGTTGATGATTGGTGATCCATATTCCCTACCCCTTAGATTGTCGGGCTAGTCGGTTTAGGACCACTCAAACAAACTTCGTTTTGAACGTGATTGTAGATCTCAGCCAAGTGAGGGCGTGTGCTAAAAAATTGATCTTTTGATGTATCAGAGAGGTTAGCACTCATGATGGTGAGTAGTGCTTCATTTTTGAATTGCGCTTGAACCGCCGTCTTTAATGCACCATTCAATGAAGCATGCAGATTGTTGAATAGCGAAATAACACGGGCATTCTGATCATTCTTTTTGAAGAAGATAAAATTAACTTCACGTTCACGGAAAAACACCAGCTGATATTCAAGCCCTGATTCTGATAAATCATTCCCCATATCAATCAATGCATCATCTGGTACGGCGAACGCAGCGTATTTTGAATCAAAGTTTTGAAGTGCTTTATTTGAGATTAGATTCAAACTTACTTTGCCTTGAATCGGCACACATTGGCTCAGTTTCTTAGCCAAGTAATGTGCAGCAGCCATGTGATGTGATCCACCAGCATTTTGAACAAAAATCTTAGGACTCCAGCCATAGATAAAAAATTGATCAGTGGTTGTATCTGGAGAGTTCAATAAACGGATTTCTGGCCATAACAACATTCGATCTAAATTTTCCATACTCACATCACTAATGTAATCAGGGCATGCGTTTTTTACAAAATCATCAATGCTACGGTACTGGCTTAAATCCGACTTGGAATTTGAGAAGCCCCCAATTTCAGATAGGTCAAGTAAGCATGGTGTTTCAAGATGAATGATTTCTGCAAAAATCGGGTTAAATACTTCAGCCAATTCTTCAGCAAAGGTAGAGATGTAGAACGGCTTATGATTTTGCGTATCTTGACCAAGGTAGCTGATGGAATCGTTATCTTTGGCATGTGGATTCAAAACAATGTTTTTGCCTGGTACAAAATTAGTAGGAGATATACCAGTCATACAAAGAGAATCTTTGATTTGATGAAAAGGGAAAACATCGGTCATGGCGATGCTGTCAGAATTGACTAAACGGGTATCAATAAAGGGTTTTAACTTGAGATTCTTATAAAGCTTATGTTTTGCTGAAAATACCGAAAGTAAAGTGTCTAACATTTTAAGCACTCCATTGATTAATGCTTTATTAAAACTAATAAAGATATATTAATACAGAAAGTGCTTATAAGTATTTTTTTGGAAAATTAATTTAAGAATTGCGGTTGAGTGGTATTAGTTGCAAGTGGTTGTACGGCGTTGTTATCGACAGACTTTGAGTACTGTTGCACTTCAACAATTCGCACACCTTTAACGTGTAAACGTGTTTTATAGTCAGTCATTCCAAGTGTTTGTAAGTTTTCTAGCTGTTCTTTAGTCATTGCCTATATCCTGTATATTGGATGTGATTTAAGGGCAATTTAATTGATGTATTAAGGATTGTAAAGGGTAAAACACAGTTCATTAAACTTTTTATGAAATGGTATATACCGATTAAGCCTAAAACAAAACAAGGTTTTAAGAAGTGGTTTAGTTATGTTTAAGAATATGCACGTTAAAACTAAGTTATTATATTAAAATGCATCTAAACTAGGGTTAAAACCAAACTGGATGCCAATATGTGTTCAAACATTGAATCTTACGCCGTGAACCTATCCAATGTACCTAAAGCTATCTCTTGCTTGAATATGTATGACTTTCAAACGTTAGCACTAGGACCAACCTATTTACCCCGATTTATCACTTGCAGATCGCCACATTCCATATACGGCGCTATTGGTTGCATTTGATGTGAATGCGTCTGAAAAGTTTCGCTTAATCGAAATGATGGTGCCTGAAGCCATTCCGCTGTCGCAGTTGTTGTTATTGGCCATATTCAATGAAACGCCGTATAAGAGCGAATATGAAATAGCCCAATACATGCCGAGTGATGAATTAAGGCGTATTAAGTACAAACAGCTCACCCAAAAAAACTAAAGGCTGGATAACCAGCCTTATGTCTTCTACATGGATGCGTTTAGTCATCCTTTTTTTTGATTGTAATGCCTGATCGTAATGAAGCTGAAGAACCTTTTGAACCAAGTATCACCAACAATTTTTCAAAAGTAACGCATTCGTGCGAGAACGGGTTTTTCATCAAAGCTTTTTCAAACTTAGCTGCATACTGTTGTTCTACGAATTCCATTTCATTTTTAGTGCTATGTGAGATGGCTTGATCAAGACTGGCTTTGTTTTCCGCAATGTATTGTGTCTGATCTTCAGGTTTTACATGGCGTGGTATCTGAACAAGCTGATATTCAGTAATTGGCGCAACGGTTAAGTCATATCCTGTTAGGATCTCTTTCAATTCATCATAGTAGCTGTCTAGGTTCATTGGTGTGATAACGGCGCGAGTCACAGTTTCAACATCACTTTCCTGTTGAGCCTGTTCAGGTTCGCTTATACGTTCACCATAGATATTAAATTCAGCATCAAGATCCGCATTGTTGTAAGCACCAGCTTGTACTTGAGGTGAAATGTCAGAATCTTTACCGAAGTACTGGAACTGTTTTCGCTTCTCAATAATCTGGTCTTTAATGTTTGCTTCTTTTTGTGCTGAAACAATACTTTCACGGTGTTTTTGTTCTTTGGAGATTTCACCTTTCGCCGTGGACGAAGACATTACTGTTCTTTGACCAGGTGCCATCCCTTCAGGTGTGATGGATTCAAGACGTCTTGCTTCAAGAATCTGATGTACAAAATCTTGAGTAAAGTCTTTTACCGTGTTGTTGTTTTCGTACAAGGTGTTATTGAGCTTTCTGCAGATCTCAAAATCACCAAGCGCCGTGACATTGGCAGATGAATTGTTGTCTGTCAGTAGCGTGTGTTTTTCCTCAATCTCATGAATGAAGTCTTCAATTTTTAAAGTAGGATCGTAGATTTCAGATTTTTGGATATTGAAGATTGGGCAAAGGTCATTTAAGCGTAAGTACTTGGGTTGATCACCAGCCACATAGAACGCCAACATTGATACGATTTTAACGTCTGAAGTTTTACCACCTTCCCCTTTAGTTGATATGAGCAAGGTAAATTCGCCGTTGTGCTGTCCGGCAATTTGTTCAATTGTCACACGTTTTTCTTTGGCGAACTGGACTTCTGTTTGTGGTACCGAACGGTTGAATACTAGACCTTGATACATATTGATTGAGTTAACTTTACCTTGCCACTCTTCACCAGCAAAACCATCAACCAATTTGTATGTTGTACTTTCAGCACCCGAAGTAGTACGTCCAATGGCTTTAACGGTCGTGTTACCCCATGTAGCAGCTGCTTCCTCTTTAGATCCACGTTCAATATCTTCAAATGTTTGAGCACCGAACGTAATAGAGAAGTTAAGCGAACGTGCCTGAGCTGGTAAAACCGAAGCACCGACAATAACGATGTAGCCCCATTCGTCCAAAAATAGCTTAAATGAAGTAGAGGCGTTGGTTGGTCGTGCGTCAATAATGGCACGGCGTAAACCTTCCATTTTGTTACCAAGGGAACCAGCCATCATTTGTTTAATTGAGCCAATGATTAATTTTCCGAGCATTTTGAGTGAGTCTGGTGAACGCTCAAGAGCTGGTAATGGCACAGTTAAGATACGGCGGTTAAGTACAACGTCAAAAATATCAATATCACCGCCATGCTCTACACCAAAGATGTGACCATAGTTAAACGTCAAGTCGTTAATCGCCTTGGTTAACTGCATGGTGATATAACCGTGTTGCTCACGGGTTTTGGTTTCTTGTTTCTTTAACTTTTTAGGGTTGCTTGAATAACCAGGTAATGAAACGAGGTAGCCTTGAAGCTGTTCAGCCACACGTTCAAAGTCAATCCCGTATTTATCGTTATGACAAAATACCAATTCTTCAAGTGCTTCAAGTTCCATGTATTGCGTGAATACTTTTGGTGAAAGCTGAATGAAGCCATTGTCACGTAGATAGACCAAAACTCGTGTAAGTGCAGCGATAAAGGCCATCGCACGACCTTTCCACATGTCACCACCGCCACCGCCTGAGTCATCAAGCAAGTTGATCAAGAATTCAATCAACATCCCTGAGCTGGTGTTGCTCATTTGGTTCATTGAGTTGGTCATCTTGTCGGTTTGTGCACGTAGCATGTTACGACCTGAGGTAATGAAGTTGATCGTTAATAGATCCTCATTACGCCCAAAGCGGTTACATAAACGATAGTGGTCTTGTTGAGCCTTGGTATCACCTTTTGCGTCTACAAAGATATAACCTGAGTTTTGTACGTACTGGTTGGCACAGTTACCTAGCATGTATTCTGTTTTACCCGAACCCGTAGTACCTAACACAATTTGATGTGTACGGTCATCGGAGTTGGATGCATAAACAGGTAGACCAGTTTCACGGCAACGACCAAGGTAAGTCACACCCTCACCTTGTAGCTTATCGCGATTGGTACGTGCGTATTCCAAAAAGGCTTTTGGATTGTCCAGTACGTCATCTTTTACGCGTGATGTAATGTCAGTTGACGCATCCAGTGAGTTTGAATGCAACGGCGCACGGAATGGCCACTCAAAAAAGTAATCATTCGGATGTGTGTAGCGTTTTAATAGGTAATACGCGATCCCTATAAATATCTCACCGCCAAACGGAACAACAAACAAAATAACTGCAATAGCACCAAGAACGCCAACCAAATAATTAGCGCCGTCTGGCGCTGTAAGTTTTAAATGGATTTTCTCTAAGCCTGATCGTGTATCACGCTTAAGCGAACTAGGTCTGAACTTTGTTTGTGTGCCGTATTTTTGTGTAGAAGCCATACTTTGCGACCTACTCTTTTATCTTCAGGATAATAGGCAAAGTCGTTGTTTAACGACCTTACCCATATCCAAGCACTTCAATGTATATACCAATTAACGCAAATCTATATAGCTGATTGGAGTTAAGAAGAAACAGCTTCAGACTTACGTTGGTTCAGTAATTTTTTCTTCATGTTTTGCTCAAGTTCATAGCGTTGATATTCAACAACCATCTCTTGTGCCATGGTAGAAATCACTGAAGCAGTTGCTTTGTTTTCGTCAAAGTCCGTGCCTTTATTTTTGGCATTTTTCTCAATCATGGTACGCCGTGTCTTAATCTGGTTCTTCGCACCTTTTGGATAGAATTGTGCAAGGACCTTCAACGCCTTACCACGTTCACCGATAAGGTCATACGTGTAGTTACGGAGCGCACGTTCATCGGGATGTGTACTGAGTGACCATAAAAGGATTGGACCAAGTGAAACGGTATATAAGCCCGAACATTCCATTTTTTCGAGTTTAATTTTACTGAAGTACGTTAAGCCTTGATCTGAGAAACCTACGTTACCTGAACCAAGCGCATCCATTTCTAGTTGAGTTAGACCGATGCTGTCACGAATAGCTTCACGAGATTCGCGTGTACCAGGATCGACAATCACATACGCCGTAGCAAAGCCCACCAAGTCTTTAAAGTCTTCTACTTTGTGAGATGCCAAGTTAAGACGAGCACCCCATTTACGCAATGTACGTGCGTCTTCAGCCAATTCTTCTAATAGGATTGGATCGCCTTTCGCAACGTGCAATTCGTCATAAGACATAATTTTGCGGTCTTCAAGAAGCTCATTAATCAGTTGGGTTGCATATTCACGATAAGCTTGTGGGAATTTTGGAATATCGTCACGGCTCACGGCGAACTTACGTTTAATGAACATCCGTACAATCTGGAAGAATAGCGATGTAGTTTTAGGATCTGATGATGTCGCAACTTCGTTTAAGTCGATAGAAGCTACACGAGCGTTACCAATGTCAAAGTTGGTGTGATAGAAGAATGCTGGATAGGTATTTTGTGCAGCCATAATCTGATGCGCCAAAAAGTCCAGTGCTCGTTCATTATCAATATGAACATCACTCCAAACATCTAAAATTGATGAATCAGAAAGTGTTTCAATCATATCGCCAATAGTCGGCATTGCGTAACGGTGAGCCAACGTGCGTCCACGGATCTCATTCATTGAATGGAAAAGATCACGTAGAGCGTAATAAGAAATATCCTTACCTTGTTCAGAATGTGGCTCAATCAGTCCGTGTTTTTCCATGATGCGATCTAGTTCTGGATCTGCAAAGCGCATGTACTTACGTGCTTTATGATCAGCATTCGTATCATCAGCAAAATAGAATGTACGGCGTAGGACCGCACCAATAACGTCAGAAGTGTTTTTGGCTGGTTGCCCTTTCAATTCAGGCGGTGTTACCAATGAACTTAAAAACGCTGTCATTTGACGCATTTCGTAGTTCAACGGGTAGCGTAAGCCCATACTGAATTCAAGCGGATTAATCGCTTCTTCTTTTGAGTTTTTAATACGCTTATAGATGGCATAGTGACGTAGCTCTTCAGGCAATGAATCTTGCACTGTTTCTACTAACCCACGGCTTGACTCACCCACATCGACAATATAGGTCAACGGGATACGTTCGTTACCAGGCATCATGATGTCCTCAAGCATGCCTTTGTTCATTGTGACCGATTTACCCGTACCCGGTTTACCAATGTTAATAGTCGTCCATACAGTCACTTCATTTGAGAACGAATCAAGAATAATCAGTTTACCGTCTAAGGTTTTGTTGAGCTGATGCCCTTTATGGAATGGTGAGTTAATACGTGTCAGCGGTAACATGTAGAACACATCAAACAACGGTGCTGGTGAAATAGGTGCGTGATTACGTACCATCAAGCCCGGTATATGTGATGCCCAAGTCAAAATAGGATCGCCAGCCTGTTCCATGACTTTTGCACCGCCCCACGCTTCAAAACTCTTCCAAAGCTTTTGGCGCCGTCCTACAAGAATGTTTACACCATCTTCGGTATTCGGTGCCCATGTCATCATGGTCATTTGCAGACCAGCAACAGTGTCTACTTGATCTAGGTCATTTTTAGTGGCCATCAAAATGTTACCAGCATTACGAATGGCTTTGTTTTGTGCCGTCATAAAGTGAATAACGCTTGATAACGTGCGTTTCATCATGGTTCCAGCCATACCATCACCAGTAATACAGTAACTCACCGCATATGGGATAGAACGGATGTTACCGTTAGTGTCGTGCGTTTTGGCCTGGTGTAGTAAGCGGAATAGCGTTTCAAACGTATTCGTCTTAGCTGGATATATATCTACCATCAATGGCGCATATACAACGCCGTCAGTGATAACACTTCCCACTGGATAGAATGAACCTTGACTTGTACCAGGTAAGATCGCATTCGTCATGAGTTGTTCTGAGATCGGTTGATACAAAACGTGTGACGCATCATGTTCTGATGGTATTTCTTTCCAACGCATCGGTAAGCGTGTATTCAACATCGGCACAGACAAGGTGAAGTCATCTGAAGTTGAATGTGAGGCAATTTGTTTTTTAATCGTTAGACCAGCTTCAATAACATTCAATACTTCATAGATTGCTGGAAATTCTTCAGTTGAGAGTGAGTTTAAGAATTGTGAGACAAAAGACTCATGGTGTACGTATAAGCTGTCCGATGATTTAAGCATGTCTTGAGCATTGACCGTACTTGGCATTGTAATTTGCGACAGTAGCTTTTTACGGTTTTTTGAGTCTTGAGCTTTATCGATTGGCGATAGTAAGGTTGGCTCAGAGATTAAAGCGATATAACAGCTTTCGTTAAATACACCGCCTGAAATGGTTTCTGTCATTTCATCAATGATGATGTCTAGATTCATCGCACAACGCGCCGTGGTCGCCTTTTGCATGGCGTTCAAGTCATGAATGGCGTATGGCGTCTCATGGTCTACTTTGAACGCTAGATGAATCGTATGTCCACGGTCTTTGAAGTAGTTACGCATGTTGCTCGTCATCAAACCAATTTGACGGCTGAATGCATCACCACTAATTAAACTCTTAATCCCCTTATATTCGATGATCGTAATCATTGCACCAGTTTTTGTGACAAACGTATGTTCGTCCGATACTGTTTCTAAATCGCAATAATCCTCTACGTCAGCTTTCATGCTTTGTAGGAATAACATCAATATAATTTCAATCTTGGAGTAACCAGTCTTATTATAACCAGACTTCTCAGCTTTCTTCTTACTCATTTAAACACCTTTATTAATTCACCTTTCTACGTCTATCTTTGATTAGACATGTCTTTAAGCATTAAGCACTAAAAAACGGTAATTCTCTTAAAACGTTAATCGCACTGTCGAAATCCTTTTTTTGAATTGCGACCTCAAGACTTTTAACAGAGGGTTTTAAGCTTGTATCTAAAACCAACCTTAATAAAAGCTCATAGAAGGTACTGTTAAAAGGGATATTATCATTTTTTGAATTAGTAAATACATCAGTTTTAACGGTTTCGTCCTCTTTTAATTCGACATACTTCTTAAAACTATTTAGGTCAAACACTAAACCCTTATTAAGCAGTTGCCAAAACGCCGTTTCTAAAACCTCTTGGCTTTCCCCTAAAGTACCCACCTTGAAGTTTAAGGAACCTGTATTTTTAAGTTGGAAGTGAACCTTATCAAGCTCTATGTAGATCTCTTTGTTCTGGTATAAGCCCTGTTCGTGGAAAACTTTAGACACCGATAGCTTTAAGTTTTGGTATATACAAAAAGATTGCAGCGAACTCATTTTTAAGTTGCCCGTATCTATCTGGTTTGTCGCATCTTCTACGGACGTTGGTAGGTGTATCATCGGAAAGTAGCGTGTCAGTTCTTCAGACAGTTTCTTTTGTTCCAAAACGCTTATAATTGATAATGGATTGTCAAATCCAAAGTTGGTGCTCAGTAATTTCTTATGCTTCACACTCACACTTTGCTTAACCTGTATTTCAACGTCTAAGCCACTCAGCGCCGTTATTTTGTTTAGGTGTACCAAAGTGTCATCCAACAGCAAACAATCGCTGTTAACGGGGATATTCATCAACAGTAGCGCTTTAATCAGTGGATCTTGAAAATGCCCCGTTGTGTCTTCACCAGTTGTTGTCTGATTCCCTATCGCTATATGTACAACATGGAGTAGCAATAGCGTGTTAGATGTATGGCCAGTGTCCCGTGTCGTTGGTATATACAAATCGTTCAGGAAGTTGAAAGCCTCAGTACCTATAACGCATAAGCGAAATATCGATAGCTGATCGTGCGTTTCCTTTGGTAGTGCATCTATCCCAAGTTCCCAATATTTGTAGATGTATGGACCAATAAATGAGTATTCATCATTCAATATGTCCGTCTCAAATACGCTATCCAATACCGCTATATCATTCACTATGTCAGGCTTAAATGGCTGTAACACTATGCCCGATATAACCTCTTCTAAGCTCATATCTATGTATTCGGTATCTGCTAAGCATTCTGTCATTTTTGTGAGCTCACTTATCACCCAAACCCTTAAATACATCTAGTGTTTGGTAGTACTCATACTGCTCGTCAGTAAAGATATTCGGGGAAAATACTATGTAGTGGTTTGGCAGATTAAAGCTCTCGTATGCTTCGTCTGATACCTTTTCCAAAGCTTTTGCGAGTTGATACAAAGAAAAGTTTTTGTTCTCTTTGATGGCATTCAAATACCACTCTTTGTACTTGCGGAGCTGGTCTACGTAATCAACGTTCGCTACCAACATATCTTCTTGCTTGGCTTCTTCATATTCAGCCATTGTGTTGAACTTAATGTCCGTGAAGTACAGTTGGGTATCAATGCTTTGGGCTCGTGTCTTAATCGCATTAAACGCCTGTATATCCTCAAACATATTACGTGCGTATTCTGCTTCAGACATCTTTGTAGGATTAGGGCGTTGATGGCGCTTTAACGGCTCTACAAGCAAGCTTTGGCGATGTCGCCGTGCGAACTTAGCAAGCTCAGGATCTTGGTTGTCAGACTTATGCGATAACACCAGTAATGAACGTTGATATTGATTAAAGATCTCTTGAGGTATGTTCGTACTCAATACGCATATTTCAGCTTTCTTTTCCAGTGATAGTGCAAAGATGTGGTTTTGTGCATGGCATAGCGTACAGACCGCTACAATGTTCTCAGCCGTATGATTGCTATGATCGCCGTCTAAGTGATGTGGCTCTAAAAAGTATTCGTCATAGAAATCACAAAAGTAGCATTTAGCTGGTTGTGAAGACATTATTTGCTTTATTGTCTCATTGGTTTTAAAACCATCATGGATAGTTTTATCTTGACGTATCTCTTGCTTGTCGTTTACGCCGTTAATAGGTCTTAAAATACCAAACTTACGGTTTATATGTTTCACTTAAACCCCTTAATACTATTAAGTAAGGTCTAATTAAAACATGTATATACTATTTTTAAAATAAAAAAAGCGCAGCCTAAGCCACGCTTTTAAACTTATTTATTATTATATTACGCTTTACCAGTAATAGTGTTCGCAGCAGAGAACATGATGAAGCCTACGATTGATAACGCACCACCTACAATAATACAGATCCAAGCAGTTTTCTTTTTCTTTTGTTGATCTTCTTCTGATGTATACATCATATACAAACCAGTACCAACTAAGCCTAAACCAAGCACCATGAACACTACGATTAAGAATTTATAAACGTTTTGACCTAATGTTTCACCACGGCCTAAGATTTCATTCGCATCAGAACCAGCAGCGTGTTTTCCGTAAGCTGAACCACCCGGGTTCCATGTGCCAGTGTTTGCATATGCAACTTGACCCATTAATGCAGAAACAAAAGCTAAAAACATTACTTTTGCGCGGAATGCAGTCGCTTTTACAGTGCGAACTGAGTGTTTTACTAATGATACCATTGTCACTTTCCTTTTATTTAATATACGGGAGCTAATCTCCGCACTGTAATTAAACATTCTTAAAACCCTATTGCTTTAAGTTGCTTAATTTTAAACTTCTCGTTAAATATCTTCAATATCTTATACAAGGTTTTTAAGAAACTCTCACCCTATTTTAAGAAGATTGTTTAAAATATTGTAAAAAAGGTACCTCCTATTTGTGTTCCAAAGGTATTAACAAAGGCATTGTGTACGTCCTGAACGTATACGCATAATACACCTGTTATAATTAAAACCCATGCTTTGCGGTATGTCGCATTGCCTTGAGCATCAATTTTCCCTACAAAACCATATAAGCCACGAGCTACCGCTATAATCCCTACCAGTTGCGTAAAACCTACAACCGCCGTAACGATATATGCACCTAAATCATTAGCACCAGCATTAGGCAAGTAACTTTGTACCGTTACAAGTTCTATGCCATTACCACCAAACAATGAAGAACCTAGTGCACCAATGATATATCCGTCATATCCAAGTGATGCAAAAGCACCACCGATAAGAACCTTCAACAATGCCCCACCAGTGGTAGGCTCTTTCATTCCATGACCAAAGAACTTTTGTTGAGGTGATGATGCTTGCACTAAGTCAAAAAGCGCCGTGCCAGTAATCACCAACCCCGTTACAACAAAGCAAATGCGTATAAAGCTTAGTAGTGGACCGTATATGTTTAATATCGCTTTAACTATATCTAATGCATCCACGCTATTTTCCTTATTTCACCCAAATGGCTTGTTCGTTTTCGTCAGCAGCATAGACCGTGCGATTGTCTGGCATCTTCTGACCTACATAGACTGTATATGTATGGTTTTGAGAATCTGTCATCCAAGCACGATCGCCTACAACCGCAAAAGCATCCAAACGTTTTGCACCTTTTGGAATTGATAAGGTTTTAGATCCCGATGTACTTAAAGCCTTTTGCTTAGTCTGGTCTTTAGCTATTGTGATTAAACTAGTCTTTAATTCCTTAATTGCCTGTTCTTGCAATTCAACAAGGTTTTTAAGATCGTCATTTTCAGCTTTCAGTTGTTCATTTTTGATTTTGGTTTCTGATTGAGCAACTGCAGTTTGTTCGCCGTTTTGTATTTGCCCTTGCGCTTGCTCTTTTTCTTGCAAACGGTGTAATAAAACAAGTGCATTCGTACCCTGACTTTGATAGAAGCTAATTGCCTCTTTTCCTAGATCAGAATCAATCGGATACGACATGGATTTGTACATAATCATGTATTGACCAGTGGTAGGATCTTTAAACACAATATTTTCATCAACAATGAACGCCGTATCATCAGCAATACTATTGTCCTTTAAAGGTTGTTGATTTTGGATGTATGTTGCTTGTGTTTGTTGAATGCCTTGACCAACAGTATCAATGGATTCTGGTGTTTGTTCTGGAGCAACTGCCGTGCTGACGTCTTTTGGTTTACTCATTTGTATCCAAAAGAAAGTACCAATCATAATTAAGGCAATAACACCAATAACAATAAGAAGTTTTGGAGGAATACCACCCTTCGCACCACCTTCGCCTTTTTGGGGTTTGCCTTCAGCATCTTTTAGATTTTTCTTTGCCTGTTCAGCAGTCATTTGATTATCAGACATTTCGCTTACCCCTTACTTTTCGGTGTTGTTACGTCAGCATCAAAAAAGACTTCAAATACTTTTCCGCTGTTAACGATATACGTAGTTGGTCGAACTGTTGATGTACGTGCCATGTTCGCCATTTCCGTACCAACGTTACCAATGATGTTCCCGGCAATTTCTTTATCGTTTGGCTCTTCCTTCGTGCTTACAACATTGCCAGTATTTGTGATTTGGGTTGTACCAATGTTTTGATAGGCTTGTCCGTACCCCTCAAAGATTCCAGCAGTAACCATACCGCCAAGCTTTTGCAAAGTGTGTTTTTGGACTTTATCAGCCATACCCGATTGTTTTGTTCCAAGAGTTAAAGCTCGTACTTGGATTGCATACTCTTCGCCCTTAAACAACATACGGGTAAAGTTAAATTCAATATCCGCAGTATTCAGACCAACAGTACCAATAAGTTTTGCGCCGTTAAATTTACCGCCAATAACAGTAGCAAATAGGTTTTTACCTTTATCAGTATTCACACCTGTATCTAAACGCGCTTTCATTGTTGTACCAGCTTTAATGATTGCTAGTCCTTTAGTAGATTCGCTAGTCGTTTTCGCAACGTTCAAGCTTCCAAGGTTTTGTTGCCCTTCCGATGCTTTAGTGTTGTGTGAATATTTATATGTTGAATATCCGTTGACCTTGTTCTTTGTATTAGAAAACGCAGCAAGTTGATCAACAAAAGCAGTTTGACTTAATTCACGCGTTGCAACATTACGTTCTGCATTAGCAGCTGCTTGTTGGCCATATACATTAGCAACATCATTAGCAGCAGATGAAGCATGTTCATATTGTTGCGCGTAGTTAGTTTGATAAATCGGTGCGTTTTGATTAGCACCGTTTTGTGCTTGTGGTTGTTGTGGTAGACCACCGCTAGTTGGTTGAGGTAATGCGCCACCATAAGCACCACCTTGATTTGCCATATTAGCTCTGGCCATCTGGTCAAGTTCAAGCGTAATGTTTGGTGTACCACCTTTTGCAGAACCGTTTACAGGTTGCCCATTTGGACCTGTAATAAAATTCTGATCGTTCAGATCGCCGTTTGGATCTTGTGTTGCAACTGTTTTAAATTCGGGTAAATAGCTTTCACCATTTTTGCCAGCTTGAGCAGCTTCTTCAGCTTGTTTTTGACGTTCATATTCTACGTATTCAGGAGGGATAACATTTGTACCCTGTCCTTGGATTTCTGGTGTAGCAATAGCAACCTGATTATCTAAAGCTAGTTGGTCACTTTTCCCCATTGGGTTAAACATAAAAAAGCCTAAACCACCAACTACTACCAAACCAATAATTGCAACAACGCGAAAGCGCGTATCTGCAAAAACACGTTTTTTGTTAGCAGTTTTAATACTTGTATTTTTCAGTTTTTTAGGTTGGTCTTCTTCTGAATGAACTTGGTTTGCAGAAATAATAGTTTCATCGGTAGTACCTACTTCAGTGCTACGACTAGAATTCTCTTCAATGTCATTCGGGTTATTTTGTTGGTTCGTTGAATCCATTTTTACTTCTCACTTAATGACTTAAAATGCGTCTTCGAGGTAAACAGTTTTAGGTGTACCGCAAGTCGTTGAAAATGTGATGTATTTCAGATCTTCAGAATCTTCATAACGGAAGATCTTCATACCGTTGTTAGCGCGGAAAGAACTCAAAAAGGCTGGTTGAATAACACCAAAGTTACTACGCACATATATATAGCCACCAAACTTCCAAGCACGGACATTAGGACTATCGGTTCGCATTTCGACAGCACCTTCAGGCGCCAAGCCATCCATAAATTGCAAACTCACACCATCTGGAATAATCGATGTTTGATTGCCTGTTGAATACATAGCTTTGGCTGTTGGGCTTCGACCAGGTATACGTGCGTCTACACGAACATCTAAATCACGTTGGCCAGTAGCTAACATCAAAATTACTGGAGCACCCAATCCCTTTAATGTGACCGTTACGTTTCCGAAAGCAGCTGGATCTAATGGTTCGATTGAAAGGATGTTAGTTTCAGGGATTTCATCTGGCTCTTTTTCGTTTTGCTCACCCAAACCATCTGAGAAACGTCCACGGTCCAAAGAAATCTTTTCAATGTTCCATGGATTTCCTGAAGAATCGGTAAAGACAATAGTAGATAGCATGCCAGCGCTTAAACGAATTACTGGCGGTTCCTCACCAGGGTTTAATGAAATACCCAAACTACGGGTTTTCGCTTGTGGCGTATTTACATAAGGACTAGAAAGGCTTCGTTTTTGTTGCAACAAAAGTCCTTTAACTATTTTTGTTTGCTCAGGTGTGAACTGCAAACCAACAAGGTTGTGAACCTGTCTGTCAATTTCCGATGCTGTATCAACTACCTCAGGTGCAACCAAAGGAGATTGAGCATCCGCAAAAGTATTCGGGGGCATATCAGCAGCATTAACTATTGTAGTTAATGCAGTAGAAGCAAAAAGAGCCAAAGATAATTTTTTCAATTTCATAAGTTTCATCCAATTAACGCGCTGGAGTTAACGTAATTGTCTTAACAGCAATACCGTTGTAGTTCAGATAAGAACGTGGATGCTCAACAATAGTAACTGTCGCAATGAAGCGGTGAGTCTCTTTAGGTTGTTTGTCACCTAAAAAGAATTGAGTAGTGATAGGAACACGAACAGTCCAACTAGGTTCTGCAGCATGTAAATCACGGTTTTCGATTTGTGGAACATCAGTAGCAGTAGTTCGCATCGTTAGGTTGTTTTGTACGATTGTGCCAACTGTTTGTGATTGAGCGATTTGCTTCATCAATGAATCTTTACCGCCCTCAGTGAAATACATTGAACCAGCATTGTTAATAACGTCACGCCAGTTCAAGAAATCAAAGTTGTAGACAGAAAGTATTGCACTCTTACCGAATTCAGAAATAACAACGTCAGTAACGCGAGGGTTTTTTGATGCTTCGATTGGACAGATAACCGAGTTATCTACTGTTTGAACAGCTTTAACTTTAGGGTATGCATTAAAGGCAGCAAAAATAATCATCGCAAGAACAGCACTCACGATAAAAGCGAAAAACACGAAAACAAGCCATCGTCTTAACTTTGCAATCTCCTTATCTTTTTCATCCACCTGTTTTCTTAGCCAAAGACTAGGATCACAAGAACCTATTTCAGCGTTTTCATTAGATTTGTCTTTAGACACAACAGCACTCCTATTTCGCTGGCTGATATATAACAGATGGAATTGGACGATCTGATTTAGAGCTAAGCACACACTTAACTGGTGTGCCGTCATCAAAAACCATAGATTCGAAATCTGTTGTGGTGAGTTTAAAAGCCACAAAACTAAGCGTTGTTAAAACGGTTAAAATGCACAATGAGGCAAACGTACCAACCAACACTCTTAAAAGCCTTGCGTATTTTCTTTTACCTATTATTGATACTTCAGCGTAAGGAGAGCCCCATGTTGAAGTAGTCAAATTAGTTTTAGAGTTATCCATTTAGTCAATCACTAAACCCGACTTTAATTCGTCCTTATAATAGTCGGTATTAAACTCATTTGCTATATTAAGATCAAAATAATAAAAGGTATCTAGGTTATTAGCTAAAAGTGTTTTAACAAATTCATGGCTACCATTAACGTTTTCAATAGAATCTAAAGTAGGCTTTATACTAAAACCACTATGGCCTCTCCACTTTCGCCCATAAAAGTTAGAAGCAGTATCTTTACCAGCATGTCCAAAAGCACCAGCTATCACAAACTTATCAATACCCTTTACCTTAGCATTTGCAATACATTGATGCCTTGTACTGTATAAAGTAGGTCGTTGATCTTCATTAGTTAAAACCTTGCCTCTAAGTTTAAAGTAATTGATATAACTTAAACGTAAACGCTCTTGCAGTATTTTAATAAAAGTCTGTTTTTCATCCCATCCAAAGGTATAGCCACTACTTTTATTTAAACTAGATACCTTTCTCACATACCTATTTAGCAAGTTCCAGTAAAGGTATATCTTTTCTTGATCTTCATGTTTAAGGTCATCAAGTATTAAATACCTTTTAAGTCCATTAGCCCGACCATGTGTAGCCTTGCCATTTTCCACAATCATGATCAGTTTTGGTCCTTTTACTGCACAACAGAATGAAACGGAAAACCACTCAACAGGACGCAATCCAACAACAAGATTGGCATCAACAAAAGCAACCATCATCCGATCAAACTCACTAACCCTAGTGTTACTCTCGTTCTTATGTTCGAATTCTCTTACCAAGTAGTTGTAAAACGTGCGTTCAAAGTACTTTGTTTTCAGCTCAGAAGTACGCTTAGGTTTGTCCTTGTTAGCTGTATATTTTGTGTTAATGATTCTTAAATATAGTTCTTCTAAAAAATATTCATCAAAACCAGCATCTATATCTTCATCATTAATAGAGCCATTATTTAGCTCATTAAGCTTTAGACCGATTCCATATACTAAATATGCACGATATGTTCTAAATGTAGATTCCGCATAATATCCATTTTCAGATTTAGTTTTAAATTCAGAATATATGTTTTCATATAACATTTTTAAATCTAGCTCTGAACTATCTAAATGTTTATCAATCTTTTGCTTAAGCTCAATATCATATTTAGTCTTAGTAGAATACGGAAAATCTTCTATACGACTTGTATATTCTTTTAATGTCTTTGGATAGCTATTAGGATTCTCAAAACTGCTCACCACTACCACCCTTAATCCACATGCAAAACATGAGCACATACTACAACGTTAAACACCTTTCTAAAAGTACTCGTTAAAACGTTTTTCACTTTAAGCAAAATGTTTTTCACTTTTAAGCCCAATAAATGCAAATGTCTTTTTTGACTCCTCTCTTGTTAGTACAGTGGAAAAATCAAAAAAATGAAGTTGAGAAATCATAAAAACACAGTGGGCCTTTTTTACAGTGAAGTGCTTGATATGCGTAGTTTCAATAGTCTTTTGCCAGTGCTGATGCCTTAAATTTTTAGGGATAAATACGACTCTAAGCACATCATTATTGCAGTTTAATTGGTGTTTAAGGTGTAAAACTTTATATTTAAGATGCACAGCACTAAACCATAGGGTAGGTTTTTATAAGTAGCAGTTGTAATGTCTTTAAAGTTTTAAATTAGTAATGGTATATACCAAGATGCATTTTTTCTTCAAACAGTTTTTATCAATTTATTTAATATTAAAGAAGCTGACTTATAAATAAATTGCATTATCCACATTAATATTTTTATTGTTAATTAAAAAACTATATAAACATCTTTATTAATGTACTTCTATATTGTAAAATATAAATTACAGTATTAACAATATTTTAAGTAAAAAATAAACTAAATCTAGTTTGTTATTTTCTGTATAAAATTTATTCTAAAAAAAGAACAATAAAGATAATAAAAAGAAAGAATAAGACTATAAAGGATTATAAAAGACGTCTAGCAAACTATAAGAGCTCATTTACTCTCTACAATTGATTGAAAAAAGTACGTTGTATTTCCATTTCAGATAAGTACTACTAAAAAAAAGCATTGTTTTGGACAGACAATGCACCTAAAAAGAGTATTTTTTACAGATTTGTCTTGTTTAGGCCAGGTACGACTGCCTAAAGAACGGCCTTAGATATACGTTAAAGCTTATAAATTAGGTTTAAGCGAGTGTCTAAAAGTCGGCTTTATACCTTTTAAGGGTTTTTTTATAATTAATAAAGTGCATTTTAAAAGTTTTTAGACTAAAATCATTTTGTCTTTATACCCACTTAATCCGGAGTAAAAATGAAGTACAATAAAAAGCTTTTAAGCGTTCTTGCAATTGGTTTAATGATGTCTGGATGTGCTAGTCGTGATGTAACGCAATTAAACGTAGCAAGCCCTTTATCTATTATATCTGAAGCATCTCAAGAGGCTTTAATTGCACAACAGAATTTAAAGAACTCTACTGCAATTCAAATGCAAACTGCTCAGAAGAAACAAGGTAGCATCAACCATGACCTTTTAAATATCGACTACATAGGCGATCCAATACCTTTAATTAAAAGTATTTCTAGCCAATACGGATACCGTTTTGTAGAAGCTGGTCCTACCCATGAGCTTCCAATTGTTAATTTTAATAAAAAGCGTGTTACGGGTGTAGAAGCTTTACGCAATATTTCTGCATATTTAAATACTGCTTCGATAACTCTAGATCATCAAAATAAAAGTATTTTATTGACTTATAACTAACACCCTTTAAATCCTTTTATAAATATCTGGAGTTTTTATGGACTACTCTAATAATGCTTCATTACAAGAGCTACTAAACCCATCTAACCAGTCTTCTTTAGAAGTTCATGTTAGTAATGTTGAACAGCAAGCTCGTTATGAAGCCATGCTTGAATTGGTTAAGCAAAAAGGTATTAAGTTAGGGATCAATACGTATTTAAGCAACTCTCGTGAGGTCATCAAAAGCCAAGAGCGTAACCTTGATACAATCTTTAACTTTAAACCTTACATGATCAAAGGTGTTGTTGTTCCCCCGGTTATTATTGAATCAAAAGATGTAACTGAGACACCTAATGCCATGTCGTACAAGACGACTAAGCAGACTTATAAAATCTTGAAACAAGCTCGTTTCAGTACTCGTGCACCTGATTGGCGTCAGTACCTTGTTTTCCCTACACTTGATAGCAATGTTGATTACGTGACTTTCATTCCGAAAGAAATGTTACCAGCTAACGAACAAGAACGAAAAATATGGAAAGAGACTGCTGCTAAGTCTTATGAAATGGGTTTAGTTGAGGGCCGAAATATTGTTGAAGATGCAGTAGATCGTCTTAAACGAGATTATTTGGGGATGGTTACTTTCCATAAGTTTGTTTTAGAGGGCAAGTTATCAATGCCAGCAATTAGCAGTCAATCACTGGCTGTTACTTCTACACAAGACACTATTGCTCTTGATATGAAATTGCTTCAAATCCAACAATTACCGCAGTTCAATTCAAATATTGAAACTTGGAAACCAATTCTCCAACCTGAACAAATTGCACCTAGCTATCAAATTCCAAAAATTAACCTTGTTAGCGAACCTTAAGTTCGCTAACTCAATTGGAAGTTTTAAATGCAAATGAAGGTTTCGACATTAAAAGCAAAATCTGCATTATTTGATGTTAACAAGATTAAAGGATCTGAAAATAAGATTCTGACAGCTACCAAAGACATTCGCAAAGACTACGATTCTAGTCGTGGTTTTGGTTTGGCTACATTAACAGCCATAACGACATACAAAGATCCGAAACAAGGGTTTAAAAGTCGCGATGAATTTGAAAGTCTTCTATATGAAGCATTAGCTCATGGTGCTTCAGATATTTTCATTAGTCCAGATCGCCCCATCACAATGATGAAAGACTTGGACTTATATTCGTTAACACACCGTATTATCAATCGTGATGAAGCTTTATACATCCTAAGAACGATTGCTGATGAAAATGCCTACTTAGTCCTTATTAATAATAAGTTTATTAATAAGGCATATCGTATTCTGCAGAAAGACGCTTCAGGTAAGGAAACTCGTTATAACTTTCGTGTGAACGTATCTCGAACTTCGTATCGTGGATCTGGAGATTCTTTTCAGATAACGTTACGTACAATTTCTGGCATCCCCCCTCACTTTTCAAAAGTGGGTTTAGATGAAGATTTCATTAAAAGATCGCTACCTCACAATGGTTGCTACATCATCGGCGGTATCACTGGTTCTGGTAAAAGTACAACACTAGCTTCAAATATTCGCTATGTGTTGGAAAATAATACTCATATTCGTGGAAATATTTTAACTCACAACGAGCCTATCGAATACGAGTATGACGCAATTGAAAGCACACACAGTATTGTTAGTCAAAGCGAAATCCCCAATAACTTCGAGACTTTTGCGGATGCAAATAGAGAGGCGATGCGTAGACGTCCTGCTGCAGTTGAAATCGGTGAATTGCGAGATAAAGAAACAATTTCTGCAGCTCTAGAACTTTCTTTAACTGGCCACCCTGTTTTTGCAACGGTTCACGCAACCACAGTAGACAAAATTATTCCACGTATGTTGAAGCGCTTTAAGCATGAAGAACATCTTCAGGCTGCAGCTGACATTATTGGTTCAGTTTATACATTGATTGCTCAACGTCTTGTTAAAGATGTGAACGGCAAGGTATTTGCTGTAAGGGAACACTTAATTTTATCACCTCAACTTAAAGAACAATTGCTTTTAATTGATGATATTCATGATCAACAGAAGTTTATTCGAGAGTTAATGATTAATTCTGATGGTTCAGATCCAAACATCAGTAAGAGCTTCAGGAAACAAGCTGACGATCTACTCAAAGCTGGTCGTTTGCATGAAGACTACTATTACAAACTGATTTATTAAGAGGCGAATATGGATGATCAATATGCACACTGGTCGCAATTTAGATTAAATCTAATCCTATGGGGCGGTTTAAACGGATATTTGTTTATACCTTTTCTAGCTGTTGTTATTAAGTTTTCCTTATTCAAACTTATGCTTTTCATCGGCTTGATAGTAGCAACATTGGTTATTGAAAAAGTATTTAAATACAAATACAGCTATATCCCCTCTGCTCTTAGACGCTTAGTTTTTGGGGGCAATAAATACACTAGACGCGGTAGAAGACGTTACTCGTTGTAAATCTTGAAAAATTGAAAGGTAAACTTATGAAAAATACTCAAAATGAAAAACCAGCGATTGAAGAACGTTATATTGTTCTAGGTATTGATGATGGACATGGCGGTACAAAGCTTTATGCTGGTCTAGATCCAGATGGAAATGAAATCAAACTGACTATTCCTAGTATTGCTTATTCAGGAAAAGTCCTCACTGGCGAAGAGGATTCTACTGACTATTATGTGGTTAAAGTTAATGAAAACTTTTATACAGTTGGTAAGAAGATCAATAGTAGTGTTCCTCTGGATACCAGAACAGACGAATACCCGACATCTGAATATAACAAGGCACTAATACACCAGGCAATTAAGGCCTATATTGACCATATCGGAACATATGATGGTAGAGCGTTTGCAATCGCTACTTCACTTCCTGTTAGTCGCTATTACACACCTGAAAAAACCAAAAACATGCCACTTATTGATATGAAAACTAATTTTCTACTCAATGGTGATGTTTGCTTCAACTTAAAAGATCATAAAGCTGGTAAACCGCTTAATATCATTAAAAGACATATTGTTAAATGTGAAGCTCAAACAGCTTATTTTAATGAGATTATTGATGTACACGGAAACGGTTCAGAAGATAGTGATCTTTTAATAAGTTCTGAATGTGCTGTAATCGATATTGGCGGTAAAACCACTGATATTGTAGTCACATTAGATGGAGGAAACATGCTTGATGGCCATCGTTCTACATCACGTAACCTTGGTATTCTTACCATCTATGAACGAATCACTAGCTTAATTCTTGAATCTGGCTATAAAACAGTTAACGCTAACTGGCTAGATTTCGCACTAAAATCTGGAACTTATGGTATAGGATCTCAAGCCAAAGATATTACAGGTTTAATTCAGCAAGCTAAAAACGAATTCATGATCGAATTAAATAACTTTATCTCTAAACAGATCGGTGGAGGCGATGATTTAGCATTAGTATTATTTTGTGGAGGCGGTGCAGCTTTTCTTGAAAAAGAGATTAAAGAAAAGTACGACTTACCGAACGTAAGAATCGCTGAATCACCAGAGTACGCCAATGCTAAAGGTTTATATAAGTTAGCTAAATACATGTATAAAATGTACGCAGAAATCAAATGACAGATTCAAACTACATACAACTATCCTATCAATTAATTCACTTAACAAGAGAAGATCTTGATGTGATTAGTAGTGTTAATAGAAATCTACCAGGTCTAGACTTAAACGCTTTTAGTTTAAGTCTGCTGTATTTAGGATTTATCTTTTGTACTGACAAGCAGAAGATTTTTCTAAATGCGCCAGTGCAAAATGAAATAGACGAGACGTTTGCACAGCCTGTACGAATGAAAATAGATAAAAATGCAAATCAAAAACTATTTAATTCAATTAAAAAACATCCTCAAGGAAAGCTTCGTAGAAATTACATAACTGCTGTTTTACATGCTGGTATAGCGGTTCTAATTGAGCTTTCATACCTTTATAAGTTGTATGAAGTTAATGAGGATATGGCAAGCCTATATTCTGTCAATTCTTTCCTATTAAGGTTTGGCTTAAGTACTTGTGTTGAAACATACACCAAGTTTAATACTGCTTACTATGTGTACGATATTGAATATCTTGAAAAAAAGTATCTTGATCATATATCCATACAAATACCAGAAAGTAGTAAGGAGCAAATTGAACAATCACCTAAAAAGCCCGTAACTAATTCCATCAAGAGCAAGGAGGTTCCTGTTCAAAAAGCAGTTAAGATAAAGGAAGCTAAACATACTGAACATAAAAACATTCAGGACCACTCCCCTACCGTTGAAACATCTCAAAATACCGAAACGTCCGAAATTAACAATGCTAAACCAAGTCAAAACGTATCTGAATCAAAACCAGTAACCAATCCAAGTAGTTCGGATTGGCTTAACCAGACTTTTAATCCAGATCTATTATAAAAAAAACCGGCAATGCCGGTTTTTTTCATTCAAAGTTTTGAAACTTCAATCATTCAAGCTCTTAAAAAACTCTTCAATTTTTCTAGCTTTCTCTTCTGTAATATCTTCATCCAAGGCTACTCGCAACTTAAGTACACTCTTACCTTTGGTACCACATTCAGAACTCATAGAACCAAATTTAACGCCCTTATCTGTCTTAAAATCGAATTTAATCTTACTCGGTTGTTCTTCAGTAGTAGCTTCTTCAGTTTTTTCAGGCTTAGTCGCCTTATTTGCTTTTTCTTCTTCACTCAAAATAGCTATAAATCCTTTATGACGCTTGCCCGTGGATTTAAATTCTTCAACGTATTTATCCCATTCTGGTCTTAACAAGTCGAAAATTGCTTTTTCAGTTTTAGTTTCTAAAGCTTTATTTATTGCGGTATTCACTTCTTGAGCAATATATCCAGAAATTAGCTCAGGATCTTCGTTCAAAGAGTCCAAAATGAACTCAGGTAAGTCTAGAATATATTTGAGACGGAAATACTTCGACTTATCAATCGCAAATTTTTCAGTAACAAATTCATAACTTTCAAAAGGATAACCGAACTCTTCACATAATTGCTTGATTTTTAATATGCTTTCAAAATCTGTAAGATTATGTCTAGCAGTATTATCCAATAAAGCTGTTATAGCAGCTTTATCATCATTCATAGATGTTTTAACTAAAGCAGTAATTCTCTTTAGCTTTAAAATCTCTTTAATTGCTCTAAAACGTCTCTCACCAGCAATTAACTCGTAACGATTACCCTTCTGTCGAACAGTAATTGGGTTAATTTGTCCATTAATTTCTATATCAGCAGCCAAAATTGGCAACTTCTCATATACACGTTTATTCATGATACGTGGTTGATAAGGTGATGGATCAATTAAATCAATGTCGATTGATTCTAAATGAGATCCGCTAACAATATTTTTTGTTTCTCGCTTAGCTAGTGGGTTAAGACTCCCCTCTTCTATGGCTGGAGTCGCTGTATTTTCTTTTACATCAGTAACTTGAGCGTCACTCCCTGTTGCATTAGCAACAGGTGTTTTTTTCATGCTTTTTACTTTATCTTTAAAGTTCATATCAGCACCTTATAATTTTTTGTATTCAGAAACCATTAGATCTACAAGTTGATTAATTGCTTGTTTTGCTGGTGTTTCTTTTCCAGCATCCAGATCAAATACGGAACACTTAACATATGATGCTTGACTAAAAACCGTAGCATTTGGAATACAGATTAATTCCTTATTTACCAGTTTTTCTTGTAATTTTGGTTGAGCATATTCATTGCGAATATCTTCAGCCAAGGTAAGATCCACTGTATTACGCTTGTTATAAAAGTTTAGTACTGGCGATAGAATTTTTAAATCTGGATTGCTTGTCTCTAAATCATCCATAGAGTTAAGTATATCTTCCAAACCCTGAATACTGTATTCACCCTGTAATGGAATTAATAAACTGTTTGATGCTAACAAAGCATTAAAAGTTAAAGTTTCCATTCGCGGTGGACAATCTAACAAAATAAAGTCGAAATCCCCTTTTATCTTTCTTAATACACTTCTAATAATTTCATTAGGAACTGGACTAGAACGCTGAATATTGATCTCAACATCACGAATGTTTTTAGCACAAGGAATCAAAGATACATTTTCAAAGTTGGTTTTATCTGGACCTTGTATAACATCGTGGATGTTAATTGTTTTATAGTTTTCAAAAATATCTTTTAGAGTGCCATCTATATCGTCAATATCTGGAACATTTGAAATATGTTTTGTTGCATTACGTTGGCTATCTAAGTCGATTACTAAAACCGTATAACCTAATTTTCCAAGCTTAGCAGCACAATTCACTGTAGATGTTGTTTTGCCCACACCACCTTTAAAATGGATGCTTGTACAAATATAAGTTTTTCCTGAGTTCTTTTGCATTTTTCAATCACCTTTCAAGTAAAGTCAAACAATACAATATTTGAAAAATATTTAAAATACTTTTTCACTTTATTTTTAATATATTTTAACTTTTTCAATCTATATGCCTAACATGTGTCCATATCTTATGTGTTTTTCATTATCAGACTGATAACAGCTTTAGATTCCTAAGCGTGGTTTTTTTCATTATCAGGCTGATAACAGCTTTAGATTCCTTAGCGTGGTTTTTTCATTATCAGACTGATAACGGCTTTCGATTCTTAATCGTTGATTTTTTCATTATCAGACTGATAACAGCTTTAGATTCCTTAGCGTGGTTTTTTTCATTATCAGGCTGATAACAGCTTTAGATTCCTTAGCGTGGTTTTTTTCATTATCAGACTGATAACAGCTTTAGATTCCTAAGCGTGGTTTTTTTCATTATCAGGCTGATAACAGCTTTAGATTCCTTAGCGTGGTTTTTTTCATTATCAGACTGATAACAGCTTTCGATTCCTTAGCGTGGTTTTTTTCATTATCAGACTGATAACAGCTTTAGATTCCTAAGCGTGGTTTTTTTCATTATCAGGCTGATAACAGCTTTAGATTCCTTAGCGTGGTTTTTTTCATTATCAGACTGATAACAGCTTTCGATTCCTAATCGTTGATTTTTTCATTATCAGACTGATATCAGCTTTAGATTCCTAAGCGTGGTTTTTTCATTATCAGGCTGATAATGGCTTTCGATTCTTAATCGTTGATTTTTTCATTATCAGACTGATAACGGCTTTAGATTCTTAATCGTTGGTTTTTTCATTATCAGACTGATAATGGCTTTCGATTCCTAATCGTGGTTTTTTCATTATCAGACTGATAACGGCTTTCGATTCTTAATCGTTGTTTTTCATTATCAGACTGATAATGGCTTTCGATTCCTAAGCGTGGTTTTTTTCATTATCAGGCTGATAACAGCTTTAGATTCCTTGGCGTGGTTTTTTCATTATCAGGCTGATAACAGCTTTCGATTCTTAATCGTTGATTTTTTCATTATCAGACTGATAACGGCTTTAGATTCTTAATCGTTGGTTTTTTCATTATCAGACTGATAATGGCTTTCGATTCCTAATCGTGGTTTTTTCATTATCAGACTGATAACAGGGGAGTTGCCAAGAAGAGGGGAGGGCTTACTACTACTTACAGTTAAACAAATGAGTAGACGTAGTGAAATGCACAACTGAAAATGATCTATATTAGCTGAGTAGGGGAGTGCCCTATTCACTAAAAAGACTACCAACAATATTTATAGAGAAATTTATAATATAGGCGATTAATACACTTAAATGTCTAGTAGGTGAGGGCTTCTTATTCATTCTTTTTAGTATTTGACCAAGAATACTGGCTTAGTGTTGAGGTTGACCTGATTTAAGCTTTAAAAGGTATTAAGTGCCACTTTAGTCAACATCTTAAAACCAAACTTAAAATCCTTAAAAGGTTTAAGGGGAATTAGATTAAAACCAATATTAACTATATAATACTCAACAATACACATATTAATAGGGTATAAAATGGCAGATCCAAAAGATAAGCTTGTACATGAGAATCATATTTATATATTTACTGTTGTTATGGTTTTAGTGGCTTTTTTGGCTGTATGGTTTGCTTATAAACCTCAAATTGTAGGGTTTTTAGTATACACAAAAGGCATTTTAATTATTCCTCTATGGTGGATACATAGCCTATTCAAAGCTATCGGGCTTAATTACGTACCTTTACTAAGTGAGTTGGTGTATTCAACAGAACACCTATGTAAACCAACAAACAATTGGCTTCCATTATTTTGTCAAAATAAGTTTAGCGAAGTCACTATTTTTCAAATTTCAAAAGCCAGTCAAGCATGGAATTTATTAATATTTTTGCTGGCAACACCTTGGATAAAGAAAGCTTATGACCGCTTCAACAGCGAGCATCCAGCACGGGGCTTTATCAAAAGCATGAACCTAGAAGAGTTCATAGAGGAACAAATTCCAAACCAAAGACACTTACAGGTTTTTGGTCCATTAGACTTGTCAAAATATGATACGAACAATGGTCATTTTAAAGCGCTTGATTCAACTTATGAGTTTGCAAATAGGCATGAGTTAATTACAGGAACAAAAGAGCGCCTTGTGAACATTACAATCAACGGAGTAACGAAAGAATATAATGATAAAAGCGAAACAGTACCTATCATAGATGAAGAGAAGTTTTTAAATGTCTTACGTGCACAACTAGGGGATCTTTGGATAACCCTTGATAGTTCAAAAGAAACAACACCCGATGAATTATCGTATTTATCCGATGTTGATACAATTTTGCTAGCTTTGTATTTACCAGTAGCATGTGCGACTGATGAATCTATGGATGATGAAGAGTTCCGTAAAATCAAAAAAGATTCAACAACATTAATTAATTACTATTGGGATATTTGCACAAAAAATATACCTAGCAACCCATTGTTTACAATTGAAAATCAGTATGTTGAGGGCGATCGTAAGCTTGTAGGGTTTAATTTTGACTTCCTTAGAAAAAGAATTCACAAATACATTAAACATCCCGTTGCTACTAAGATTTTTAATAACCATGCATATGTAAGAACTATTTTGTGTGAGGTTGTATTAACAGCAAGACAGCTAGGTGTAATGCCACCAACAGATATACGCTGGTTAAAACTATACAATCGAACTGCATACGCATTCATACAGAATATTGGTAGACCGTCTTTGTTTAGTGAGGGTTTAGGTCCAATCTCGCATTATCTAATTGAGGTGAAATTAGGGAAGCCATTAGAAGAGCCAGACTTTAACATTGGTCTTGTTGGTTTTGAATACGAATTATTGAGTTTTGCCATGACTGAAGCTAGACAAAAAGCTGCTGAAGATGTAAACAGTATTATTCGAGTAGTAGAGTTTACGGACAAGGAATTAAACAACGGATCTTATAACTCTAAAAACAATTATAAAGATGATTTTAAGTATAGTGATGATCATGTTTTTGATATGGTGAGTGTAGAAATACCACAGGATGAAATACAAAAAAACAAGCAAAAAGGGTTTTAGTCTTATACTTATAAGTTATAATTGACCGGTATTAAAACACCGGTCTTTTTTATTTAACTATTTTTTTAAAACCATATTTTAACTATACTATTAAAACATGGCTTAAAAGGTAATACTCTAAAATGCTTTTAAATAATTTCACTAAAATAGTAGCAAGTTGCGCTATTAGTATTATTACAATCTCTACTTACGCTGCACCATCTCAGGACCTTACTTCTAAGATGCAAAAAATGGGCAAAGTAAAAGAAGTTAAACCCTTTAGTGGAGGTTTAACTTCTTGGATTCTTGAGGCACCTAATGGGAAAAATGCGGTGTTTTTTACAACATCCGATGAAAAAGTCATCTTACATGGTACAGCTTGGGATTCTGCTACTAAAAAAAATATATCTGAGCCTCTTAAATTAACTGCAAAAAAAATGAATGCACCAGCACAACAACCAACAGCTTCCGTTGGGAATTTGGCCAGTGCATACAATCATCCAGTCTTTAAAGCTGTAAAAACGCTTTCAGGGTTTAAAGAGGGAAAAGCGAATGATAACAACACTGTTTACATCATTTACGATCCACGCTGTAAATATTGCCACGAAACATTCAACCTTTCTCGCTCATACGTTAAAAGCGGTGCAACTATTAAATGGATTCCAGCTTTAGTTCTAAACCAAAGTGAAAACGGAAAACAATTAGCTGCTGGAATTCTTCGTAAACCATCTGAAGATACTATTAATAAAACCTTTAATGGAACAGATGAAGAAATTAACTCAATTAAAGTGATTCCTACACCACAGGAACTTGCTGAGTTGGATAAACACTTAGGCGCTCTTCAATCTATCTTCTTCTATCACGAAGATATTGTTGCAATGCCAAAAGAAGATCGTGAACAGCGAGAAGCAATTCGTAGCGCTGGACAAAAGCCACAGCCACTAACTGCTGGTGTACCAGTTGCTATCTTTGTAAATAAAAAGACTGGAAAAGTTGAAGCTCGTAGAGGAACTTCAGAAACAGCCACTCTTGACTATATTTTCAAATAAGAGGGAATTGAGATGAACAAAACTCAATTGAAAGCTTTCCAATCGATTGTCGGTAACTTTTCACCTTATTTCTCTAAGATAAACAATGAGTCTATGTTTTTAGATTCTGACCTTTCTGGAGATACGGATAGAAATCGCCAGGTGAGCATCTTCAATATAGATGCAAAGGCCACAGATCTACTATTAACGATCAAAGGATTTGATCAGGTCGAGAATAATTTGTTTAGAGGACAAGTTTTCTTAAATTCTGACGAAAACACAGAAATTCTTATTAGTGAGCCATGCTATTACTTAAACAAAAGCAAGGTTCGTTTCAGTACAAATGAACTTCAAAGCTACATAAAGGAAGTTTGGCATCAAGCTCTAAATGAATATAAGGCTGATGTTACAGACAGCACTATACGTTCTAATGAAGAAAAATACAGCTTATCTTTAGCAGATAGATTCTCTAGTTTTAAAAAGTCTTGGCCAGCTATGGGCATTGTAGCTGCAGTAGTTGTTTTTGCTGGAGGCGGTTACTTTTTAGGTTCAGGTACTAATGCGAAAAATGCATCTTCAGAAACAAGTTCGCAACAACTAAGCACATCTGATAACCCTGAACTTGACGGTAAAGCCTTGGCTCTTAAAAACATGGGGTTAGATCCTAACTCAATGGCTTTTGATAACTCATGCTTTAAAGAAAAATAAGGTGAATTATCTATGAGAGCTAGACGAATAGAAAACCTTGAAGCATTACAGCTAAAGGCCTCAGAAATAGCACAAATAACCGTTAAAGAGTTGGAAGCACGACACTATTTAGTTTGGTGGTTGAGCTCATATGACCGAAACATGAAACGTGGCTATAACAATGAAACCATTTGTTTAAGCACCTATCAGGTGAATGAGTTTTGTTTTTCATATGCAATCACAAGCGAAGTTGAAAAGTTTTATTTACTAATACAACCCGAAAATTGGTTTTTAAATGATTTAGCTTTCGAGTCCGCTTCTATAGATGAAAAAGGCTTAGTTTTAAATTTAGCTGAAGTAAATGATCAGTTATTCAAGCTGTATATATCGCGAATGCAAATCAGATTTAATCTTGATGAAATTCATGCTGAACGTTTAACACACGCAAAGAAATATGCAAAAGAACTGGTCTTTATTCAATACAACCCACAGAAAAATCAGGTCATGAATGTAGGTGTTTCTATCAATTTAGAAAACAACACAATCAATCGAATATCATCAAATCAAACGGCAAAAAATAAGCGTTTGAAAGGGGCATTCTAATGAAGAAATCAAACTATTTTAAGGTAATTGGTGCAGTAGCAGTTTCAACAGTTGTTTCACTTGCTTATGCTGGCTTTACTGAAATTAATAGTTCTGGAGACATTGTTTCTAAAGACAGTGCAAATGCTTTACGCACCAGTTTTTCAACACCAAATCAAAATATACCAGCGCCATTACGCACATATTCACTATGGGATAAGATCTCAGAGACAACCAAATATAATGGCACAGTAGAACCGAAGCCAACACCTGTTGCAATTGCGAGTACATCTTCTCAAGCACAAAATATTCAAAGCAAAAGCAATATTAATGTGGCTAACATAGAGAGCCAACAGGAAATCAAAAGATTACAGGCAGCACTAAAAGAGAAAGAAACTGAGAATAACAAGCTCAAATATTCAAACCTTGACATGCAAGTGCAAGTAGTTGAACTAAAAAGCGATATAAACGAACTGAAGCAACAAGTTAACTTTTTAGCAAGCCAGATGCAAATTGTTGAAAGCGATGTGCTTGTAATGAAAAACAAAAAACCAAGTTCTTTTCTAGCACGAAATTAAGCAATGGTTGTGAAGAAAATTACTCAAAAACCTACCAGTGAACAGCAACGAGCAATTGATAAAGCAACACGACTAAAAACCAGTTTTAAATTGATTGCTTTTGCTGGTACTGGTAAGACTACGACATTGATCCACTGTAGTAGTGCTTTGCAACAACTAGGTAAGCTTGGACTATATCTATCATTTAATAAAAAGATGGCAGATGAAGCTAATCAAAAATTCGCTGAATATGGATTGAATTCAGTCACATGTTCTACATTCCATTCCCTAGCTTACAGAAATATACCCGGTTGGCTGAAAAATAAGATTAACAAGCCTACGTTACTTCCTAAAGATATTGTTCAAAAGTTTAAACTTGAAAACATTCGATTTCAGTACAACGGGAAAAACCGACAACTCACCGATCTAACATTAGCGCTGATTATCCTTAATACATTACGTTATTTTTGTATGACAGTGGATCAGACTGTTACCAATGATCATGCTTACATAGCATTAAAAGAACAAACATCAATTAAGCGCAATGACGTTCTTGAAGATAAAATCACTTCAATTGCGAAAATGATCTGGAATGATGTAGTTGATCCAAACGGTGATTATGGTATTACACACGATTACTATCTCAAGTGGTGGGTACTGCAAAAACCACAACTTGATTTTGATTACGTGATGGTAGATGAAAGCCAAGATAGTGACCAATTAATACTAGATGTACTCAAACGTCAAAAAGCAAAAGTTATTTTTGTTGGAGATCCATACCAAAGCATTTATGGCTTTAGGGGTGCGAAAGATATTTTACAGAACCTAGATCTTGAAGCATTGTACTTAGAGCAGTCGTTTCGGTTTGGTAATGCAGTTGCAGATATAGCTAATCTACTTCTCAATAAACTTTTTGGTGAAACCCGACAGTTAAAAGGTTTACCAAGTAAAACGTCAAAAGTTACCACTTTCAGTACATCAAGTTATGCACCATCTTCATTGAACGCGATTATTTGTAGAACAAATGCTACGGCTTTTGAATACTTTTTTAAGTTTCATAGCTACCTTAATGGCGAAAAGAAAATACGTCTTGAGGTTGATGGAAAGCGCAGTAAAGATATTTTCAGTGGTATTTTTCAACTGAGAGCAAATAAACGGCCAACGTGTAAAGAGCTTCAAAACTTTTCTTCCTACCAAGAGCTTGTGGACCATATACAAGTGTTTGGAGAAGTGGAGGGGGCAACTACAGAATTAAAAACCTTTCTGGATCTAACAAACCAATACTCATGGCAAGTGATTGAGTGGGCGTTAGAAAATAGTATGGCTGATGATGAAACTGACCCAAAAAACACTTTGGTCATTAGCACATCACACAAGAGTAAAGGTTTAGAGTGGGATAATGTCCTAATCGCAAAAGGGTTTAACTATAAAATTCTCGATAAAAAGCTAATGATTTCTGCAGATGAAAAACGGCTGTTGTATGTGACCGTAACACGAGCCAAAAACATATTATTTACAGATGGCATTAATGATTTATTGGAACACTTAAATTCAAAAAATATGGAGATTTCAAATGCCTAATCAAGTTGAAGTTCTGCAAAATAGAGTGTTTCAGGCATGTCACAATGCTAGTTATATTCGCGGAGAGTTTCATCACGAACCGTATATCATGGAGCTAGTTAAGAAAAAGGGCTCACAGGTCGCAGATATAATCACACCACTTCTTGAAATGTTTCATCTAATTGAAAAGGAAACAAAGTCAAACTTTAGTTTCACAGAAGATTTTAATTTCAAGCAACGCCATTTTGAACCAGGTGTTTTTCTCAAAACTAAAGAGATATTAAATGGTGTAGAAACGTTCGATGGCCTAGCTATCGTTGATATTCCTTCAGGATCTTTTAGAAGCATTGTCATAGATTCAGGCGGTGGAATTGCTTCAAGTAAACATACAATTGAGCAGTTTAAGGAATTAAAGGGGAGATATTTAATTCCATTTTATTTTGATGGAATCTACGTGCACCCTCACTGTTATACATATTTTTTCATCGAAAATGATATTAAGAGGGTGATGCCCCTTGAGGCTTATGATTCAAGCAAAGTAGGAAATGAGCAAAACATGGGCTTGCATTGGGTAGAAGAAGCAATTGAATACGGTAATCTTCACTTTGGGTTTGAAGTTGAAACACCAGATACCGAAACAATTATAGAAAAAGTCTAAAACCAAACGACAAAAAAGGGCATCTTATAGATGCCCTTTTTATGTTTTGAAATTAATAAGAAAGGTCGATTGCCACTTGTGCTAAAGATGTAAAAGCAGAGGATTCACACATATAAGATTGACGAATAAAAAACGATGGATTGTATGAACTCACCATAGTTTGACTATCACAGTTTTGGCTAAATTTAATATGTTGTATATTGATTGCTTGCCAAGCTGCAGCATTCTTTTGACTTTCCGCACGAACGTCTTTGATGAAACGTGTTAATGATTGGTTGTACGGTGTATTGCACTTAAGTTCTGGTGAACCGTACTCAGAATCACGCGCTTCATTATAATTAAATACGCATTTTTGATACTCGGCTTGTACCTTGTTATAAGCTTGAATAGCTTCAGCTTTGGTCTTATAACCAGCGTTGGCAGATGACGTAATAATGGTAGCAGCACATATCAAAGCTAAACTTAAAAACTTTTTCATAATCTGATCCTTTATTACTTCATTAATGCCGGAATAAACATTGCCCAACCTAATTTGTTGGTCGCTTTACATTGCATGCTTAGTGTTTTGTACTTTGCAGTCTGGCCAGCGTATAACTGATCGCAGTTAGCAAGTAACTGAGTAAAGTTTCGATTGTGATCAGCTAGAACACGCGGAGCTTCTTCATTATTAATATATTTAGAAGCAAGGCTACCAAGCTGACTTGCGCGGTTATAAACATTTGTATAGCAATTTAGGTGTTTTGCATCAAATGGATCGTTAGAAACCGCAGCACATTTAACGTTTACTAAGCGCAGTTTTTCAAGTTCAGCACGAATAGAGTCTGAGCTAGTATTAGCACTAGCATTAAAAGATGCACATGCTAAAAGGCTAAAACCCAATAAAGACAAAAATCTGTTTTTCATAATATTTCCTTTAATTGCTCTATTAAGGGTATTCAGAATAGTAAGGGCATAAACGCATAACAATACCTTCAAATGTAACGGCTTCACCTAAAGTCACAACACCATCACGAGGGTTTCTATCAAGGTTTCTGTTCGCATTATATTCACGACTAGGACTTTTATATGGTCCACCTAAAACTAGAGCATAAAACCCAGCTATTGTTTTATTATTATAGTCGCTTTTACGTTGTCGTGCTTTTACTGCAAGGTATAAATCTAATAATTCGACTTGTTGTTGAGCACTCAGGGTAGTGATTTGCTTAGGGTTTGATTTAATTGAAGCTGGTATTCCTCTCGCTGTTAAATCTGAAGCATTAATATCTGTTATACCAATTTTAGTCCATTGACTTAAACCATATGCACCAGCGTTGTTGTCAATTTTAAGATTAAAACCGGCAGATTCAAAACCAAGAATAGCTGCAACGTCATTAGGGTTATAACCATGTTTTAAAGCAACACGCTTAATACCATCTTTAACCGCACCAAAAGCACCTGGTATACCCCAACCACATTTACGATCTGGAGTACCTTGTCCACCTTTTAAGATTTGTGCATCTGAATAAACTTGCCCGTTTCCACCTTCATCAAAAAGCTGTTGCATTTCAACTACTGCTACTTCAGGAATAACAGTTGGTTGTTCAGCTTTCGTATAAAGTTCATCTACACGGCCAGAATAGCGTTGAGTTTCTGACGCTGTATAAGCTGCCAAAAGAGCCTCTAAGCGTTCATTTTGTTTATGGATCTCTTTAGTCAAATAGTTTTGTGCATTGATAATGTTTAGCTTTTCAATCAAAAGCCCCATCATCGACATGGTTGCTAATTCATTAAACCATTTAGAGTTGCCATAACGTCCAGTACCAATGTTTTCAATTAATTCTGCTGGCGTAGAATTAAGTGCACCAATATCAAAACCCACATCATCAGCCGTACCACCAAATATAGTTCTAGGCGGTGCATATTGAGCAACATCATTTGCATAAATGGTACCGCTTGCAGCTGCTTCAGGTGAGATAGTACCGTCAGCAATCATTTGAGCGACTTGCACTTGTGCAGATCCATAAGCATCCATCGAAACATCGCCACTAAATGCAAGTGCTGGAAGCTTTTTGCCTTGTTTTACTGCAATGCCATCTACCGATGAAGAAACGGGGAGGGTGATTCCTGTTGATGATGAATATAAGGCATTCCATTGAGTCCTAATGGTGTTACCCAAGTACGGTGTGTATTTGTTTTCTAATGCTTGTCCTTGTGGCGAGACACTAATCACAACGTCCTGAGGTAAATATGGCGTAGGATCTGTTAACTTATATTCAGAACTACCCACATATGGCGCAGATCCTTTAACGCGTTGCTGAAGTGCAATGGATGGATTTTTAAAAACTTGATCTAAGTTTTTATTCAGCCAAACATCTAGCCCACGTTTTGCTTTTACACCATATTCAATGTGCAAATGCACGGCACATGAACCACAGCCTTTATTTGACATGTGTGCGATGTTTTGACCAGCTTGAATACGTTGACCAGGGTAAGCGTTAAATTTTTTTTGATACGATGGATCAGTATGGCGATACATGATTCGATCGCCAGTATCCATCTGCATAATTAGTGGGTTAGTGGTTGATTGGTTGCTTGAACCAGATGAACGTGTGTCATAAGAGACAATAGAACCTGAACCAATTGCTTTAAGTGTAAGGTCATTAGGATTCGCACGACTAATATCAATACCGTTATGACTACCAGCAGCGCCCCCTCGCAAACGAAATTCACCAAAACGACCAGCACTACGGCGCCCATCATTCGGCATGATCGAATATTTATGGAAAATCATTTTTTGAGCGTTGTTAGGAACTTTTGCCGTATTAGCGTTTGTAGCGGTTACGTTTTCAGAAATAGGATCGGCGTTAGCGGTATAAATAAAAGCCGAGCAAGTCACTAAAATTGCGACTTTAATGCCACAGCTCAAGGGCTTTAATTGAAATGAGGGTCTAAATTTCATAAGTGAATCGCCAGGCTTAAAGGAAGTTCTTAAAATAAATTAACTTCTTATTAAATGTCCCTAATATCTAAGTGGACGGATTAAGTATATACGATTAAATACTTATTTTATACTTTAAAAAAAGTTTTTAGGTTTTGTTTTAAGATAGTATATACATATAGCGTTAATCTTATTGATAGGTTTAAGAATAAGGTTACATGGTTTTAATATTTTAATTTAATAAAAGTAGTGAGGTATCTAAATATGTTAAATCACGCACACGTTTTAAGCGCTACTTTCGACCAAGCGATTGACCGTGCTTCAATGGGATTAGACTTTTTAATCCAAAACAAAGTACACATGAAGAATGAAAATGCCTTGTTAGCTCACATTGAAATGCTAGAAAACAGAATCAAAGGTATTACAAATCAGTACAACGAATTGGTTACTGAAGCGAACGCACACATTGATGACGTTACAAGCAAGCACAATGAGCTGGCGAACAAGTACAACAATGTTTGCGCCCAAATGAAAGCAAAAGACATCGAGCTTAATAACAAGCAAATTGAGTTAGAAGAAGAGCGTATCAACAACTTTGACTTACTTGTGCAAAACCGTTCATATAACAATTTGAACCGTGCTTACAGTCATGCAGTTGGTCAGCTAGAGAAAGATCAACAGCAACTTGTTAATATCGGCGTTCGTAGATTTATTTTTAACTCTACAAACAAAAACAACATTCAGAAAATCAACTTTTAATTATGAATATTTTGATAAAAAAAATGGTGCTTATAAAGCACCATTTTTTATTGTCTAGATTTTAAGGTTTACCTTTAAACTTAGACAGAGTTGAACTTAAACCTGAACGCACACGATTAGTCATAGTGCTACGGCCAGAAATATTAGATTTCTTGGTTGCACTAGAACTAGCACCAAAACGTGCATTAGGAGTCGAACCAGTACCATACGTATAGCCAGTACCACTTGCAACATTCACACTACCGAAAGTAGAACCAGTCTTAGATGCTGATGCTTTAGCTACACCACGATTAAACGTAGAAGCTGTTTTTCCGTAAGCATTTGCACCATATAGACCACCACCAGTAGTAGGCGTATTATTTGTACCACTTACACTTGTAGCACCCATACCGAATGTAGATTGACCTTGGCTTGGGGTAGGTGATGTTGGTTTAGCACCAAGACCAGTTCTACCACCCGTACCACCAGTGACACCACTTGGAGTAATACCACCTGTACCACCAGTTGCAGCGCCAAAAGAAGCGGATCTAGCTGGCATGTTTACAGGGCTATATGCAGTCGTACTACCAGTACCGCCTAATGTATTACCACCTGTACCACCATTGCCACCACCACCACCTTTCGGATTATTTGGACCACCCTTACCACCATCAGGACGTCTACCAGGCGGTAAAGGACGGCGAGATGCTGGAGATGGACCAGACAACGTACTTGCAGCGCCACCAAACTTTTGAATAGCTTCTTTTGAGTTTGTTTCACCCCACTGACCGCCATTCAATCCAGAACCAATCCATTGTTGTACTTGGTCAGCAACACTAAATACCAACCCGTAAATCAGGTAGATCGCTGAAGTCATCAAGAATAGATATAAGAAGAACTTCCAGATAAACGTAATCAGCTCAGTAAAGATAACTGTAAACGTATTAGATGAATAAGCGATGCTCATTGCACCTTGGTAGCTAAAGAACATATCAGTAAGCGTAACAAGAGCTGGCCCGATAATAATTTCAGCCATCCAGAAACCAACAATGATAAATATTGGTCGCATGAACAACGTTAATACCGTGACATAACCTTGTGTTTGGCTACCGACAAAAGTACGCTCAGGGATCATGTGCATTAGCGCCCATAAAGGCAAACCACACACAGCGTATAGGATATGGATGATCCAACCTACACAAGCTAGACCAAAGAAGATCATTGGCATATATGGAATAACAACCGCCATCCACACACCAAGAATCGTCAAATACGTTACTAGCTGACCAAGGATAGGAGCAAAGATATTTTCAACGGCATATTCTAAAGCGTTGGTGCCTTCTTCAGTTACGCCCTTAAGCCCTGGTACCCATTGAACAAGAGCAGAACCAGAACGAGCAGTAAGCACGACTAATTTCATGCCGACAACAGTACCTTGAGCCACAGCTTTATAGACTAAGATTGCTTCACCAGTATCTTGAATATTACGGATAACATTCGTATTGCGGTGCAATGTAGTAGGGCTGATATTTGAGCTTGACGAATTATTATTTAATAATTCCGCATCGCCTTTTTCACCGACCAATACACCCATTACCAATGATTTAGTAATGTTTGTTGCCCAAGCAGAACCATATGCCGAAAACTTTTGATCGATGTTGGATACTTTGTTTGAGTCACCACCATCGGTAGACATTGATATTAAGTTGGTAGAGTCGGCAATATCGCCGTTTGCCACCCAATTATTGTTGGATGTAATGCTACCAACAGCATTATCCATTGCAACATAAACGGTGTTATAAATTGCTTCACCTTTTGAGTTGCTCATGATTGCTGAATTCAGTGTAGGAGGGCTGAACGTCCACAAAGGTTCAGTAATATACTTCTCAACAATAGCGCGATATTGACCTACTTTAATACGAGCTTCAGGCGTCATCATCCAACCGCGCTGATTTAGCGTATTAACAACAGTTTGAACCGCAGTATAGCCATTTTCAGAAGTCAGAACATTATTCGTTACGGTATGACTCTTATTCACATAATTATCAACTAGCGCATTGAAAGCATCCATAGCAGCTTTACTAATCGGGAATGTTCCTTCCTGTTCAGTGGCATTAGGGCTTACTTGATATGCGATATACCACTTTTCTAAATCGATAAAGAATTGACGATATAGATTGTTCTTTTCTTGTTGTAACTTAGCTTGAACATTTGCCAAAGCAACGTTGATCTTGTTTTGATCTGATTGGCGAAGTTTATAAACAGGAATGTCCATTAACTCAGCATTAACCGCAGCTGGATTAACAACGTTCATTGAAGCACCGCCACAGATCGGCTCTTTTTTGCCCCCAACTTCTAAACGGCTGTCAGCGTAAGCGAAGTTATAAGTAACAGATGTCCAGTTACTTGCAGTTTTAGCGGTTTTATCAATGTAGTTTTGCTTTTTCTCTACTGCAGTCATGCTAACACCAGGATTAGCATTCGCCCCATAAGCACCATCACTAAAATAGCGCCCGAATGCTGGCGGTAGAGTATAAAACTCTTGGTTTAGAACGTTAATACAATGCAACTGGCGAAGCATAACAGGCGCATTTTTCCTAAATCCAAAGATGTCACGCTGATGATCGTGCGTATCTGACAAACTAGCCGAAGCCATTAAGGATTCGCCTAACGTTCTATTATTAATTGTATTGGATACATTATTTGACCATAGCACCATACCTAGCACGACTACTTGAATGAAACAGTAGCCGGACGCCGTAGGTAAAAGTAAAATAATCGAATATAATATTCGGGAAAACATCGTAGTGACTTTTGAATCTTTCCCGAAAGCTTCACCGTCCTGGGCGCTTTTCAAAAGTGCTGTTAAACCAATACCGATCGCAAAAACCAAAACCAACGACATTGCCACACTAGCTACACCGCCTAATAATATATTAGTGAGTAAACCTGATGATGGTACTGTCGAGGCTGGTCCAGACGCATTGATAAACGCATTGATGAAGTCGTGTCCAAAGATAGATGAGAGAAGAGTAACGGCTTGGTCGCCATCACAATTCGGATTTGTCGATTGACAAAATAAACTCATAGCTAACTCACCGTTTTTCTTAATGCTTCTTATACATCGCTTACTTAAGACGACTAAAAGCAAAGTGTTATAAATTACAAGTTAGACGTTTAACTAAAAGGCTTAATACCTTTTAACCAAAGAATCATTAAAACCATTTTATTACAAATAACAATGGTTTTTAAATTAGCAATAATGTACCACAAAACTGTTATTGGTATATACAGAAAGTTTAAACATGACTTGCTAATTGTTTTAAAGATTTAGTTTAAATACAAGAGACTATTATGGATAAAGCAAAGTTTACATCTCACTTAATTTTACTGTCGGAAATTAAGAAATCTGTATCTAAAGATATGGGGAAAGATATAACTGTTTTAGAGTTATCCTACATACTCAACCAAAGCATAAATCCTTTAATGGCAATAACTTATAAAGAAAAACTAGATAAAATAAATACTTTTGAATTAGATCCTATTGAAGTTCTCAAAAAACGGAAGAACCTAAAAATATTAAAAGTATTAAACCTCATGCTTACGTTAAATCTAGACAAAACCATTAAAAAAGACGATATAGAAAGTTACAACGAGTATAAAGACAAGTTTTTAGAGAACATCGCAACAATAGGTTTAGACAGATTAGAGCAAGAAGCGTTAAAGGTACAAATTGAAAATTTATTGAAGTATAATTGGGTATCTTAATACATCTCTTAATTTTAAGATTCTGACTTTAATAAAGGGTTTAAGCCAAATGGAAAACATACAGAACGAAGAAGATATACTTCAAGACGCGACCAGAGCCGTTTTTAATTGTGGCACTAGTTTTAGTGAAGCTAAAGTAGTTTCCCTTACTGACGAGTTTAACCCACAACCTACACTACAAACACAACGAACCAACCTAAAATATATCTACGACAATAAACTACCGAATGAAATTGGACGTCAATTAGCGCAAGAACCAGAATACCAAGAAGAAACACGTTCATTACTTGTTGGTCACTTTAAAGAAATGGCTCTAGAAGATTTAATTGAGCAGCAAGATTACCAAAACCGCTACAAACAAACAGATCCAGAATTGGACCAAGACAATGAATCTGAAAACAATATGGATAATGAATACACATCACGCCCACCAGAGCCTAGACCTTGGTAAGCCTAACCATTAAAAAGAAAATGCCCGAATGATGGGCATTTTTTATATCTACGTAATATCTAGCTTCAAAAGTTCAGATGGATCTATGCGCTGACGGAATGAACATGCGAGTTCTTTTACAATTTGATTTTGATATTGTTTGCGGTCGAATGTGTCAAAAGCTGAAACCTCAATTTCAGGATCAGTGATTGCATTTAGAAGATCCTTGGTTGCATTGAGTGATGCTGTAGGACAAACATAGATAAGGTTAAGCACTGAAGTACGAAGCAAAATATCTAATAAGTGATATTTGGGCGGTTCCAGTTCCTTATCTACATTAGAAAAGTAGTTCACAAGATAAATGTCATTTGATAAATGCAGATTGATATTGTCAATGAGATCTTTGGTAACACCGTCAAGAATGCCATTCACCTTCAACAAAAGTTCAGTGTTTTCTATGTCTTTAATTTTTTGCGTATCGACACGTTCATTAAATAAGTTGTTTAGATTTCTCAAAAACTTTGGTTGTGGCGCCGTAGTTTCAAAATACATCTGATTTTTAATACGGTTCTTCATGTAAGTTTGGATCATCTTAGCTTCAGAAGAAAGAAACTCAATCTTAAACGTGTCGTATGACACTAGATCAATAAATACTTGCTGGCCAGCACCCGACTTAATATCAAACCAGTTCATAAAAATACTGGCTTTGAGTGATTTCAATTGTTTAAGAATAGCCGTCTTCTCAAAATCATTCATATTGAAGTAGCTACTTGAAAAAGTATCGAGATAAAACTTCCATTTATCTTGCACTATATTCCACGCTTGATTAATAGAAATGATTGGAGCATCTATAATTTCATCTTTGATGAATTTTGACAGCTCATATAATTCATTTAAACGTGCTTGGTAGTTGAAGTCTTGAGTAATCACATTCTTTTCTGATGTTGTGGACTCAGAATCCTCAAGATCCGCACCAACCAATAAATAAGCATCGGTTACTTTTGGTGTTTCCTTATTTGACGGTGCTGGTACTGGAGCACTAGAAAGTTCAGTGGAAAAAGTTTCATCATCTTCCGCTGGCGTATACGGCGGTGTAGTCTCTTCATTAGGAGAACGTGCGTCTGTACGTTCAGCAAAAAAGTAAAACAATTCTTCTTGCGGTGCAACTTTAAACGGCGTCACATTATTATTGATGATTGCTTTTACAATATGGTTTGCCAGTTTAAGCGTGTAGGATAGGGCATGTATATAAAGCTCTAATGTTGCAAAGTTACTGGTATCAACTTCATTAGCACCAAACCAAGATAGGTTACGCAGTTCAAGCCAGCTCGTGAAAGAAGCGTGAGAGCTATTAAAACTTAGATCTACGGTCTTGGACAAATAGATAAAAACGCAAAACAAAAACCTATTTTTGTACTCATACTTAAATACATCAGAATCGGTCCAGATCTTATTCTCAATGAGAGCAAGAATGTAATTTAAAAGCTCATGGTGTTTAATCGAATCGATTAAGTTGTCTGGTAATACTTTTAGTTTATTAAGGTGTGGTTTTACAGGTGCATCATTGGATGGTTTAAGGAAGTGGTAGAACAAGTTAAATGTTTGCGTATCATCTATATCAATTACAGGTTCATAATCATCTTCATCTACGTTATTTAGATCCTGTTGAATATCGACTATTTGCCCGGTGTGACCTTCTGAACGGTCAATCTGGCAGATACTAAAAAGAACAGGCAAAACCCCGACAATATTACGGTTGTCAATTGTTTGATAGTGGGTATCAAAAAATATCGTATCAGCTAAAAACGTACCTTTATGATAGTTGAGAAAGAAGAATAGTACGTTATTTAAAGAACGGTGATTTTCACCAGAAGAGGTGTTAGAAGTAGCGTTAAAGTCATCGAAAAAAACTAAATTTGTATCCATCTAAAAATACTTTAAACCACACCCTTAAACTATTACTAATAAGCATATAAGTTTTAAGAGAGGGTTTAAAGTTAATTTTAAATATATTTAATGGAGTTTAAGACATGGGGCTTTGTAAGCGCTCTACATTTGATGAAAGGTCAGAAACATCTTGCTCTAAAGTCATTGCCTGGTCTATCGCACGTTTCATTAAATATTCTTGATTAATTTCTTTAGGCTCTTTACGAGTAGCATTCTTTTGTTCTTCTTCTAATTTGAAACGTTCAAAAGCGAAAATAGAACGAATAATACATAAGCTATCTTCAAGTAGGTCTGAATGCACTTTAGGAAAAATTAGATCAGGATCTAAATCAGATGCGACTTGGTTAAACAGCATAAATTGATCGCGATGTTCGATAAGAAATTCATCATATGTACCGAACTCAGATTCGATCATATCTGGACAATTTGCGAGAGTAGAGACTTTCGTATCTTGTGATAACAGAATTGAATCACCTGATGGCGCAACTAAAGCATGAATAGGTTGTTCTGCAATAGGAGCCAACAACACTACAGTAAATGGGCGTGTTTGGTTTTTCATGGTTAGTCCTAATTAATATAAAAAAAGCTTTGGCCAAAAAGTCTATTTTGAAATTTTGGTAGGTTAATGGAATCGAATAGAAGGTCCGTCTCTTTAGTACACTTCTGATTAATTAGATAAATGATATTTTGAAGAAGTGCAATTAATTTAAATGGACTGTTGTATTCATTGAATATGGGTGCAGCAATGCAAAGAGTCTTTTTTCTATCGGTTGATAATGCCCATGGGTTCACCAGGGTAAAGCTCACCTTGGCATTATTATGTTCAATTGGTCGTGCATAAATATCAAGAACATCGGATAAAGTAGATACCTTTAATTCTTTTGAAATGTCAGTAAGAATCTCACTGACTTGAAGCGCTGTTTTATCATGAATATCGCTTATAGTGATGCAAACACCACTATTACTATTCATTAAATTTGCATAAAGAACTTCAATAACCATGGACTCGTCTTTGGATAAATCCTTTAAATTGGCATTGACTAAATCTATGATCCGATCTGATTTTTGTTCAAGTTTAATTTGAAGCAAAAGCGGTTCATTCTTTTTTGAAACAGGGAGTACTTTATAATCGCTAAGATTGTAATTTAACCGCTTCATTTCAGTAATCAGTGTTTCTTTGGCATTATCAAAAAGCTTCTGATCTCTCTTGGTTAAACCAATAACAAAATTTGTAGACATGAGTATATTCATGATCCACAAAGCAGTAGATAAGGATAAAACACTATCCTTAACAACTTCTGAATCTGAATCAGAAAACCCAGATATTTGCTTGATTTTGTCGGTTATCGAAATCATGTGAACCCTTGTTTAATTCGGCATTTTCATCTGAAACTTTGTCAAAAAGATTAGTTTGATTAAGTACGTCTTGGATATTTTTTTGTGGATCATCACTGAGTAAACATTGGAATAGGGCGCTAATTAAAGTAGCAAGTGATGTTCCATAGTCATTGGTACACTTGATTAACTGGCCAGCATCTAAGCAAATTGGTGTTTCATCATCATAAAGCAAGTGTAATTCTGGTGATTCAGCATAAACCAACTTTACATGAGTATCCGTGATGATTAACTCAACTTCTAAGTACTCATTATTTTCAACAAAATATTTAAAGCGCAACATCAATGTCATCATCGCCACGTTCTATATATACAATTTGTCGATCGGTCGTATTGGTATGGCTGACGAATCTATTCTCTTTTGTGATCTGATCAATGTAGTTCAAAAAGATGGTTTTGAGTGACGCACTTAAAATACCTTTGGCAGCGAGTTCACTTTTCAAGTAAGGCAGAAAGTTTTCAAGATTTTCATGCAATGGTTTTTGCATTCGATCATCTCCAATGGGATTAATAAAAGGGCATACACATCAAATGTACAGCGACTCAGTTATGACTATTTCGTTACAACAGTTACTTAAAAGACTGCAGACTGTTTGACTTATAAAACTGATACTTTCGCCACACTTTTAATTCAGAAATATCTAACTTGTTTCTAAATCAATATGGCTTTATTTGATTATAAAGCCACATTGAAAGTTTAAATATTTAAAAATTATTTTTAGTATATACCTAAATCTAAGATTTAAAATGGATCTAACTTTTAACTGGCAAACTTTGTTGCTTTGGTTAAAAGGGTTAAGTCTTCATGGAATTGATTTTTTAAAAACCCATAGTTAAAAACGTAACTAATAAAGGTGAAAAACTCTAATTGGTTCGGTATTTTGTCTTCAAGAATACTGACCTCTAATTGCAATGTTCCTGTTGCACGTTTCTTAGAATGAAACTTAAGACCATCAAATGTTTGACCGTAATAAGTTGATATTTCCAAGAAAACTAAACGGAAAAAATAAGGGAAGATTTGAGAAACAACACGCTCAGGATCATCAATTTGAGTTAAACGTCTACCGTTGTGATATTTAAACTTAATACCATCAGCCATACTTTTTTCTACCAACAGGCGAATATAGGCATGACTACGAGTAATCATGCTTTTAAGTGGCGTTTTTGCTTCATGAATATTTTCGTATTGCATTTAGTTATCTCACATCTCAAGTCTTAATTGGTCAGCTTCATTTTCTTTTTCAATCGAAACTTCAGCAATAATTTTTTGGGTATTTTCGTTTTGCAGATCTTGATCAAATATTTCATTCACACAAGTTTCGACTAATTGTTCAGTCAAGTTTCTGCAGATCTCAAACTCTAAACCTTTAGGTTGTACGGTAGGGTAGCCGTCAATTAAAAATGAGTTTTTCATTTCATTTTCATTTGAAACTTTAGAGTACAAATAAGTCTCAAAATAACGAGCAAACATTTCGGTACTGGTCGCGTAATACGGCGTTGCACGATTTTCAGCACTGTCGATATTTAAACAGTCCTTTTTATAACGCGATAGATTGTCACTAAAACGAATATCACCTACGTTAACTTCAACGTCTTGCGACTTATCAAAGAAGTTTTGCATTTGAGTATGAGGATTTTTAACTCCCTCAGGCATGTACTTCTCTACCAGGTTATAGAACTTGTATTTAGATGACTCTATCAAGTATTCAGATAGGTTTTGCGATAGTGTTTTTAAATCCACATTCGCTGCGTTCGCAACACCTGTAATTTTTTCTTCCAAACCGGTTGTAGGTAAATGATGTTCTGGCTGGCGCATATCATTAAGTTTTTGCTGATAGCGCTCAAACGACTTAAAGCTTATAGCATTAATGTCAGTGTTAATTTTAGAGACAATGACATCCACCTTGTCTTGAACTGTACTGAAGAAAGATAGGTTTGTATCAGCTTTATATTCACGCTCATACTTCTTCAAGTACTCTTCAATTTTCTCAAACTGACGGCGAATGAGATCTTCATAGTGCTTTTGGTGCCAGTCAAAGAAGCTGTTTAAGGTTTTGCGCGTAGAATTAGGATAATTCTCTTTATTCTTAATCACTTCATCATGCATTGAATCAGCAACAGTGTGGTACGCCTTGATTGCAGTCTCAGCATTCTCATGAAGTACTTGACCGTAATTTTTCATTGGCTGAACTGGCTCATTCATCATCGCACGATGTACCTTTTCAAAAGCACGACCGGACTCAGTAACAGGGGAGTATCCAGCATCCAACATATTTGATAAGAAGTGTCGTGCACCTGGTATCTCAAAATTAGGGATGTCTTCATAATAGTCCTGAAGTACAGAACGATTCATTTGAGCGTGATTTTTATATACTTCCGCTTTTTCCAACATTCCCAAGTGTGCATCTAGCGCATGGCCATACTCATGAGCCAAACTTCCAGATCCGCTATCACGAGTTAAGTTAACCACGTTCTTAGACAGTTCAAAATGCGCTGCAGATCCTTTAATTCCGCGTGAAGCCAAAGCAACACCCAAGTTCAATAAACCATTGTTTGATTTAAAGCCCATGAGTTGTTTTAAGTCAGCCAATGAGTCATACACGGCATTAACCAACTGTTGAGCCACAGGACTAACTTTATTGCCTACTTCAACACCACGGATAGAAAAGTCATCTTTAAGCTTGAATGAATCCACATCGGCACCTTGGCGATGATCAGGACCAGTACGAGAGTAATTTAACAATCCGTAAATACTTGATTGGACTTTTTCAGTCACAAAGCCATTTTCAAGTTTTTTCACTTCACTGGTAAATGACGGCAAACGTGGTGCTTTAGGTGTATTCACAGCTTCAGTCGTTGCTTCTATAACTGGTGCAACAGGATCTTTAACATAAATAGGTGCAGATTCAGCTTTAACTAAACCACTTTCAATCGCACTTTTCAGAACGTATGGTTCAAGCACAGTTGAATATAAGCCAGTACGTTGCATGTTGCTGATCGCATCGCTCACATCTTTAGTGACTTTCGACTTACCGTAAAAATCAAAGATCTTACCTGTTGATAGAATCTCACTGAGTTCTTTATCAATCGTTTTTTCGATGATTTTCTCAAGCTGAACACTGATACCGCCTGTATGTTCTGGCATAATGTAGTACTCATTCAAATTGCTAAGCAATTCGAAGTAGTTTTTGTAGTTGTTCTTGGTACCTTTACTATAAAGCCCGATATAGTCTTTACGTTGGCGATCAGTCATACCAAGACTTTCAGCAGATAAGCTTTTATTGTTTCTTACCGCATGAATCAACTCTTCTTGAGTATCTACCATCAAATTTCTGATGTTAGAAACAACAGCCACATACGCACGTAATTCTGTCGCTCGTTGGCTATCAAGCATCAACGCATTTTTAGAGAATAACGGTTTAGTTGGGCAGTAGTCATACATTGCCTTTACGAATATTTTGTCATCAATACCGAGTGGCGTATTGGTGTACCAAGCTTGGAATTCTTTATTTGCAACGATTTTTGCTTTTCGATAGTCCGTAGCTGTTTGATCGGCTGATGTCGCTGAAATATATTCCAATGAAATGTATTCACCGTAGCGATCTTTATGTGCACCGCCAAACTTGGCACCTACATCACCTAAGTACATAGCAGGGGAGTCACTTGGCTCTACCTTTACATCAACAGGCACATATTTGTCTTTTGGTACCAATTGATCGATAAACGTGAAGTCAGTAAACACACGGTTTTGAAGTTGTAAGACATCTTCAACTGAGCGCATACTTTTAACAGGAAAAACGCACAGAGACTTGTAATCACCGTGAATATCGGACTTATCACCAAAAAGTTTAACCGATGCATATTCATTGTCGGTCGATGGCTTGATGGCCAAAAACAATTTGTGATTTTCAGTTTTGATATACGGCTTTATGTGTGCGGTTTGATCGTATAGAGCACCAAGCGTATTCGTAATCAAAGTTTGGAAATGCAAACTTGCTAACTGTTTATTCTCAAAGTCAGTTTTGTGTTTAATCTGAATTTCAGGCAAGTTAGATAGTGCTAATTGCTCTAAAGTGGTACCGAAATTAACCTTAGATTCGATAGCATTTAAGATTTCGTGACTAAACTGGTCTACATCATCAAAACCAGTAATCAATTGATACTGATAGTCATGAGACGGTATACGAAGAAGCACGGCAGTTAATTGAGGCTCATAGTCCGTATCAACCATAAACAATTGCGGTGTTTCATCTTGTTGAGATGATTTGTTTAGCAACTTGTATTGGTGAACTTTAGGGTTGGAACCTACAAAATGCTCAGCATAAGCCTGTTTAATCGTATCTTGTAATGCTTTGACATGCTCAAGCATGACGGCATTGACTTCATTTAAAGCGGTTAAGGTTTTATATTTTTCTGCAAACGCCTCATTCACGGCGATCTGCTCTAACATAAATCTAGGCTGAATATCCTCAAGTTCTGGATTACCTACACGGTTTAATACAACACTAAATTTGAGCTTATTAATGAACGGATCAGGTTCACCATTGATACCATTGCTAAAAAGTTCTTTAAGATCACTTTTCTGAAGTTTAGAGTTCACCAAATCAAACGGATGAACTTCTTCAAATGCCTGAACATCAAAAACTTTGGTTAAGTTTTTAGGCATGATTGCTGTCTGGCCATCTACATGAGCGATAACATAGGTGTACGCTGGAGAGATGTTGCTCAGAAGCTCAGTGACTTCATTCGGTTTTTTATCGTAGCTAAGATCCTCAAACTTTTCGTATGTTGCAGAATTAAGATTGCTGATGAAATCTAATTTAGAGTTGAAATTAGATGGATGATCAGAAATGTACTGGAACATCTTGTTTGGTAAAGACGTAAACACTTTATTGATTAAAGTTTGCTGACTATCTTTAGCTTTGAAGAAGTTGAGATCTGACTCGTAATATTTTTCAAAAGTGAACTTAGCTGGAGGCATAAACGTCATGCTGTTGCGTGAAGTCGATAACTTAAACAAAGCATTCGCAGACGTTTTAACCGCATCTCTATCATTAAAGCCAGTAGCCTTATGTATATTGGCATCTAGGGAAACTGAATGCCCAATAAACGGCGCATTTTTGTCTTTATGATTGTAGAGGCGTATATACTGAAGATCATTCTTTTGAAACACAGTTATAAACAAATCATGATCAGGGATCTTGATTGCGCCGTGGTGATCTTCATAGTGCTTTACAGCATTTTCTAGCTGAGTGTTAAAGTATTCAGATTCACTATTGAACTGTACGTTCTCTTCTTCAGCTGTTAGAGAAAAATATTTAACGTTATTCTGAAAAGCTACATTAGGTTTGAGAAGATCCTTAATCACCTCAAATTCTTTTTGTACTTCAACATCAAATTTGCCAAAAACTGTACGCTGATTAATATCAATCAGGTTCAGATAGTTGAATAGCTGAATGTTGTTGTAGTTGTGGTTCGGTAGGGCAGTTTTGTTTAACTGGAGCTTACCATCTTCTAACTGCATGCTTTGGACTTGCTTCAAGTCATCTGCAGTCAGCTCTACACCAAAGACTTTCTTAGTTTCTTGTTTGAGCTCTTTATCTTCACCAGCAATCACTAAGGCAGCTAGTTTTTGTGCCTTGTCATAATCGCCATCTTCTAGATATAGGGTTTTTTCAACAAAATACTTGGCAATGTTCGCATACGCTTGATTTGTTGCTTTGTAGCCATCGGTAGACAATGAAAAATGTTTGTTTTCATCAAATTCATTTGATTTAACGGTTTTAACTTTTAAATCGTCAATGTCACCCGTTGGTTTAATCTGAACATAGATTTCATCTGCAGCGAGATCCATGTTCGAGACAAATAAGGTCGAATTTTTAGAATAAAACTGACGTTCGATACTCGACAACAGATCCTTTGCATCTTTACGGTCTTCTTCCATGTCAGACTGCATATCTTCAGCAATCGACTTGATGTTTTCGCCACGGTCATCCTTTGTGATAAATGACCAGTCTTGTTGCGGATATTTGGCTGTTAATGCCTTTTGGAAGCTTTGAACTTCAACAAAGCGATTGAACTGACGGTCCAGACTAAACCCATCTGTATGTGATGAAGTTTTAGCAAGAATATCCTCAGGAACAGAATCAGATTTAGTCTTACGATTGAAGTTTTCACTTGCATTTGGCACCAATAAATTACGGAATAAAATCTCATTTACACCGTTCTTTAAGAATGACGCACTTTTAGTTTGTGATAGAGATTGTTTTAAAAATGCTTCATCAAAGTTTGATTCATCAAGAAGCCGAGTAAACTCTTCAAAATACGCTGAAGCTAATTTATCGTTATTAGCAAGATCAGCCGTGCACAGATCGCTTAACTCTAAACGCTGTACATCTTGCTCTAGCTCTAAAGGCGCAGAAAAATCACCAGCAACAAAATCATTGATATTTTGCTCAACATAATTGTTCGTGCGTGACATCAACATATCAACTGCAGTTTCATTATTCACAAATTCCTGAAGCTCAGGCGTGTTAATTGAAACCAATTGATTGTCGAATTGCTTAGATAGTAATTTGAACAGATCCGCTTTATGTTGATTGCTTTCTACTTCAGATTCAAAACCTACAAATTTGCCGTTTTCATCTTTAGCGTAGTAGAAGCTGTTTTTATTAAACAAAAAGGTATTTGTTGCAGACGTAATGCCAGATACCAAAGTTTCACTTTGCCATAAGACTTTTTTAACTTCATTGTACTGTTTTGAGATCTCAACATTGTGTGTGTCGATTTCGTCAGAGATCGCTTGAATATCATCTACGCTGAAGTTTTTTGTTTGTGTAGCTGAGCGCACGACATCTTGAATTTCAGCATATTTCTGATTTAGATAATCACTATATTGCTTCTCAATTTGTTGAGCTTGTTCAGTAGCCTTAGGAATGACATAGACATCCAAGATCTGTCTAATTTCAAGCATAGACGGCGCGAAATCACGCACCTTGTCATTGCCTCTTGCATCCAATAATTCTTCAGGAAACTTTAAGAGCTCTTTAAGTACGGCAACATCATCAATTTCTGGAGTAGGGAGGTCATTTGCAATGTTGAGTAGATCAGACTCAGTAATAGATGCCTTCTCAGTTGCCTCAAAATTAACATCAAGGTCATTCAAGATCTCGTTAACATTTGATTCATTGAGTTGTTCTTCTAGTTTACGCTGTTTGATTTCAGCAGATTGGTGATCATAGAGCGCATTAAACTTAGGAACGATGTTTACAGAGAATTCAGAGAACTCTTGGCTCAGATCGGCAAAGAAAACTTTACCTGTTGGCATCTGGCGTACCATTTGTTGTAAGACATCATGGCGAAGCATGGCAGCGTCATACACCATCTTATCTACAAGGCGTGTTTCAATACCTTGTTTAGACGCCATCCATGTGCCGTGTTCATCTTTATAAAAAGCTGGAATACCTTGTTTAGCTGATTCTAATAGCTTTGGATACGGCAATTGCTGTTGATTAAACACACGGTCTATCACAACAAGATCAGAAGCTAATTTTTGTACATAAGCATCAACATCTTTAAAGCTCATGTTAAACATTCTGTTGCCACGGCCATGCTCAATCAGCTGATTAAAAGTGGACTCGTATTCATGAGCAAAATGCACCAGGTTAATATTGTCATTTAACCCCAATGCTTCATACGGATCATGAGCAAAGATTTCAGGAATATGGCGCAAGTCATCAATAATCAGTAACGAACCATCTTTTTCGTAATTGACGGGTACTGCAAATGGAGACAACTTAATTTTGGCTAGATTATCTAGACTTTCGCCACTGGCCATCGCCGATTCTTCATCTAGATAGACTTTAGAGAAGATATTTTCATAGCCATAATCTTGAAGACGATTAAAAGGAATTTTTGAAGACTGAAATTGAGCCAAGTAGGATTTGTTCGATTCCTGAAGACTGGTTTTCAGCGTATCAAGGATATTAGATCCATTGTTTAGCTTACTGACATACACTTCAGGGAAAGCAGAAAGGCGTTCGGTCGCTGATGCGAAGTAACTTTTCCAGTTCGGAATGTTCTTCTTAAACGGTAGATTGGTGAGATAAATATCTTCTTGCTTAGTCGGTACTTTCATATCGTTGGTAAACGCTGGAAAGACCTTCTGAAGATCGTTTAGATCGATACCAGACTTTGCCGGGTTCTTATAGTAGTACGCATGAATACCATCATCATTTTGCACTTCATAAAAATGGGCATCCATTAACACTTGTTCAAATTGCTTAGAACTGTTTTGTTCAATAGATTTTTTGAATTGCTCAAATTCATTAACAACAAGCATCGCCGTTTTTGGGCGAAAATTGTTGGCTGGCGATACTACAAGACGCGCACCAAGACCAGTTAAATTAGGCCATTTAACTTCATTCACTTTATAGTCTCCTACTTGGTCACATAGCATGATCCAAGACTTTAAAACGACTCTTACGAGTACTTATATGTGCTTATATTAAACTAAAAAATTAACTTTGAGGGAGGGTTTAGGCGTTATTCTTTAAAATAGTATATACCGAGTAAATAGCACTGTTTAAATACCTATCATTTTTAATAAAACCATCTAAAACCGTGCACTATTCTTTCTTTTTTTATAAATAAAAATGCCACCGTATAGGTGACATCTTGCTTAAAGCTGATGGTTACATTTTAACAAATTCGTTTTTAGCGAGTTCGTCTGGTTGGGTGCCATCTTCTACACCTACAATAATTCCAGTACCACGAATAAAGTAGCCACTATTATTCGGATATTGGACCAAGGTAACATTATGCTCAAGGTTACTTTCTAAAAAGGTAGTGCCGTATCCCCAAAACTTATTTAATCCTTGCCATGGAGCATCCTTAATATAATTGTTTTGGGCATATTGAATGGTGTATTGACCAATTGGAAGAGATATATTGACAGTTTGCTTTTTGGGTACCTGAACAACGGCTCGTAACCTTTTAGTGGCCTTATCTCGAATGATAAACACAGTATCAACATTTTGAGATTCCATTGAAACAGGACCAAAATGTTGTGTGTTTTCCATACTGGAAACATTAATCACTTCTTTTTTAAATGGCATGGCTGCACTATTGGCTACCATTTTTTGATGTTCAGCATAGTCTTTTGCCATTTGTAGACCGTTTTCAGGTTCATTCGGTTGGCCTGGATTGGCTGACTCTACTGATTGAGCTTGTTTCGATATTGCCCGTGTAGCACTTTGAGCAAAGAGATCGACCAATCCGAAATGATTAGCCACAGATATAATTGCAACTGCTAGACCAAAACCAGCAAATTGCTTTGGAATTGCTATTGCCATAGTGCCCCCTGATTCCATTTATAAGATTTAAATAAAAAAAAGATGCCACCCACAGGGGATAGCATCCAAGATCTCAAAATTGCTTATAGTGCCAATTCAGGATCGCTATTCTTTTGTTTGCTTAATTCTGGATCTGCTTGTACTTCAATGTTGGTCATGAGCTTAGTCCAATATTCATCGTATTCAGCTTGTGACATCTCATTAATGACTTCATTCCATTTAACTAGGTTCTCATGTTGATCTGTACCCGGTTGGAAGAAGTGCATTGCATTTCTGACATACTGCTGATGATCAGCAAAACGCAGTTCAGCAATATTTTCCTGAATATAGTCCAGGCCTTTCACCGTAAATTCGCGAATCTCCTTCATGATTGCATCTTTTTCTATACCATGCGGTTGAGTTACAGAAGATGAACCACCTTCAGGACATGGGTAAACAAGCCAATCATTACGCAAGTTCATTTCTGCTAAGGTCACTTGTAAGTACTGCTCACCACTACGGGCAAACATTTCATGTGCGGTCGTCCAATACGGCTTCTTAGCACTTGTTAAGCCCTCTAATACCATCGCATTTTTGTAGAAATCAGTTTTTAGCTGAGATTGATTAGTTGATGTTAAGCGATCGTTCGTCTGTAAGCTTAAAGAAATTAACTTTAAGTGTTCATCTGACAATGGTTTAGGGCTGTTTTCTTTGATGAAGTCGAGTGCACATATCGCAAACTGACTACGCAACATTTGTCGATAATCACGGAATACAACTGATCTAAAGACTGTACTGTTCGCTGCACCAAGTACTTGCGCTGCAAAGACACGATCATGATCAATTTCAGAACGAGATTGCGAGATATATTTGTTGAGCTCAGTCCGTGGGATTGGATACTCATTTTCAGACAAGAACTTATGCAAGCCTTGGGCAACGTGCATATAACGTCTATGTTGTATGGCGTCCTTTTGGAAAAGTTCAGGATCTTCATGACGATTAGCGAAGTTAATCAATGAAGATAGTTCAGTATGCAACTTGCCACGTTCCGCAATAAACGTATTAATTTTCTCTTTTATGCTGTCTCTATCTGGCGTAAACAAATCAACAATGTCAGGTTGATCTACCAATGTTTTATCCAAAATCGTTTTGATGCTGGTTTCATAAAACTTGACTTGATTCTCAAGATTCGTGCGAAGTACTTCTATCGAGTCATCCTTTTTCATTGGCAAGTAATACATCGCTTGATTTACTTTGGCTGCAGCTTGCAACAAATCTTGGTTAATGTTGGCATACTTCTCAGACTTAATGTTATTCAATTCTGCAAAACGAGTTAGATAAGGCTGTACGTTTTCCATCATCATTTTTGGTTGATTGCGTGTCATCGCACTAAAAATGAGATGGTCATAGGCATGGAAAAATTCATGACCAAACGAGCCAAAACCTGAATTCTTGGTTAAGTTAATCACACGGTTAGATGGCTCGTAATGTGCCATCGCAGCGGAACGTCCACGCGAACCAAAAGCAACACCCAACATACCGTTAAAGCCAACAAATTTCGGATCTATATCAAGTGCCTTAGCAAGAGCGAAACAACCGTCATATGCGTTATTTAATGCGATTTGACGATCGCTCTGGTTCAAGTACTCGCCAAACTCTACGGCTTTAAATCCAAAGGTCGCTTGCAAGGTATGTGCTGTAACATCTTGGCCATTACGTGAAGCAATGTTTTCCGTCACAACCACATCACTGAGCTTGAATGCCTTACGCATAGTACGAGGCTTAGCATACTCTTTGAATAGGGCATCTAAGGTACTCGCCGTGTCATCTACAATGTTCGATACATTCTTTTCAGATAACGAGACTTCTTGAGTATCATCATTCTCTGCAGTTGCGTCTTTGGTTTTTTTAGCAGTTAACAGATCCATTACTTGTTCAGATAGACCAGCATCAGATCTGCTAAATAGCGTACTCGAATCTATAATGTTGCCACTTCTAAAAGTAACAGTCGCTTTTACTTTGTCTTGGAACGGTTTGGCATCAATCGCACTACGTATTTTTTTATAGATAGAGTAGGTGCCTTTAACTGGCGGTAACTCTTTCCGTAAATGATGAAGTGCTTCAGTGAGCGTTTTACGTGCTTCACTACTATCGGTTTTCGCCAATTCAGAACTAATAATCATGTCAGTGGCAGCATATTCAGCATAGCTTTCTACCAATGAAAATAATGACCGATCTAATGATTTAAACGCCGTGAACAGATCTTTGTCTTCATTCAAACGAACGTATAAATCACATGCATTAGGAATAAATTCACGAACTGTTTTTGCTTCCATTAAAGCATCACGCATACTTAAAACAGCGTCATAGTATCCAGCACCTACTTTTTTAAACTGTTCTTCAGTGGCATTTTCAAGCGGATAACGTGGCTGATCATTCGTCATCTTGCGTACAGCGTCAGTCAGCAAGTGAATGTAAATATCTCGACCAGCTTCTTTTGCTTGTAAAACCGATTCCTTTTTCCAAATTTTGTCACGCGTAATTAGGTTTTTGACTTGCAAAAGCGACATATCTTGAATCTGACTGAGCGATAAACGTGGACCATACAGATCCTTTTTCGCACCAGGCATTTTCATACCCGTATCTTCAATAAGTCCAACTTCAGAACGTGACTCAGTGGCTTTCGGTTTGGTTGTTTTTGGCTCTTTTGGTGCTTCAGCTTCAGGCTTACCCTCAGACTCAAACAGTGATGTTTGCTCTGGAGCAACTGGCTCAGTCGGCTCTACAACTTCTACCGTTGCTTCCTGTACTTCTGGTTCAGTAGGCTTTTGAACTTCAGGTTCAGTTACGATCGGTTCTTCAACCAATGGTTCTTGGGCAACTTCTACAACAGGTGCGCTTTGAACCATATGTTCAGGTTTATATACTTGATCGCGAGACTTAAATAATTCTGCTTTTTTGAATGATTTTGCAAAATCAGTAATTAAGAAGTTCTTAGAGTTCGGGTGCTTTGGCGTAGGAAGAATTTTATAGCCTTGATCAACAAATTGCTGATGTTCGGCATTATTCACAATGGCCAGTTTTAACGGAGATTGATCATCGGCAACTTTAATCGCGAGATCGAACCGGTCTTTAGATTCAAGTAGCTTTTCACCAAAGGTAAAATCAATTTTATTGACCAATGTTGAAATATTAACAGCCACAATCTCATTAAGGCCTTTAACATCAATATTTTCAAAACCGGGTGATAATGGCACCTTGATTGTCTGCAGTATGTTTTCACGTAACCCAAGATCATTTAATACTTGGTCCACAAGATGCGCTTTTATCCCGTTTAACTGGAAGTCTTTAAACAATCCACCACGCTCGTTGAATTTAGCAAACTGCTCAACATTATCAAAAACCCGTAATTGATCATGCTGTAAAACTGGTGTGTCTTTATCTATGACAGAAATCACTAAATCAGCACCGTCATTGGCCACAATAATTTTGGAGCCGTTTTCAAACGCTTGATCCATTTCTTTTTGATGGATGTAGTCGGTAAAGACGTTCATCAAATCAACATTGGTCATCACATCATTGCTTTTCACAAAATCGATTAGATCTTGTTTCGCCGTTGGATCGATGTATTGATTATCGGCATCACGCAAAGTTAATGCCTTGTAATCGTCCAACTCAGGGTTAAACAATACCTTTTCTTTAAGGTGTAGGTTTTCGATCGACTGGAAGATCTGATAGCGTTTTTCTAATGAGTCGATCAAGTACTGCATTTGCTCTTGCGTACTTAAAACTGAATCATTGCTAAGCGTCAAAGCTTTAAACAGCGCCTTATCGTCTGCAGCTAAGTCATTCAGACTTGATTTAACGATTAAGCGATCGGTAGACGGAATCTGTTCACCGCTGAAATATAAGTTAATCGCACCGTGCTTTTGTTCATCAGCTGGTGAAACCGTGAGATAAAAATTTATCTCAGGAAACTCAAACTCTTTGATACGTTCTGGATTGGTGATAATGCTTAAAAGAGATCCCGTTTTTGTCTCGAGAGATTTATTTTTTAGTGCCGTCCATTCTTCAATAGAACGATTTTCAAATGACTGCAGTAGGGCAGAATTGATTAAATCACGGTTGAGGTTAAATCCATTCTTGAGTGAGTCTGGAGTCGATTGTAATGCTTCAAGCACAAGCCCATGTTTAAAGAGATTGCCAAAGTCATTTTCACTGTTAACATCGGTCTTTTCAAGTGGCAAGAAACTTGATGCATGCTCATAGACATTCTTAACTTCAATATCAAGCTTTAAGCCTTTTTCATATTTCGGTACCGCTTCCTTGGTCAAAATACGATTAAGAATTACATTCTTAAGGTCATCATAGGTCAGCTTGTTTTTGCTGATCGGATTAGAGCTCAGGATATGTTCAAACGAAGAAGCACCATTAATCATAATGGTTTTTTGCTTTTGTAATGAACTAACCTTTTGACCTAGATCCATCGGCAGTAAGCGAATGAAGTTCTGATCAGATGCTATCGTACTGCTATACACCGCCAAAGAACGTGCGCTAACTTCAGGCTCAACCATCAAAGCGTTACCTTCAGCTAGGTAGGTTTTTACCGCTTCTTCAGTCAACGTGACGACATTTTCAATTTTCGAGTCTTTTGGCGCCGTGACTTCATTGTAGGTCGGTGTTAGATAACCTAGTGCCATCAAAATATGCTTGTGCTCATTATTAATAATGGCAGTAACCGCTTCAGATTTAGACTCTTCACCCACGGCATTTTGATAAAAGTCTTGTAGATAGCGCTTATACGCCATACTTACCGCGACCTTTTTATTTAAGGCAAAAAGCTGTTCTTGTGTATTTGAGTTGAAGTGGTCTTTATGTATCACCTTAGGCAGATAGTTTTGAAAGCTGTCTACCACATAGATTTCATCTTTTTCGAGTGTTTCTTTTAAAGACAAAACTTCATTGGTCGCAGCAAAAACAATCGCGTTGGCCAGTGCATTACCAGGATTCGTGCGTACACGTAATTCCTCATTTATCGCATGATTGAGTTGCGACCTAATATCAGGTAATCGGTTAAGGATAGGGGAGTCAGGATTGTTGCCAATATTGCTACTCAGCTCAGAAAGCACATGAGCCACATCGATACGCTTATTAAAACCCTTGTAGTTACCGTCCTGTTCTAACAGGTTATAGAATCGCTCTAAGCTTTCATCCGATAAATATTGTGATGCAATGCTATGGGCATCACCATCACCAAGCGCCGTAAATTGGCTATTAATACTATGCAGTTGTTGAAGAATACGAGGCATTTGCTGATGAAATGAAAAGTAGTTTTTACCTACATTTTCAGCACTGGTCGCAATCATGTCCTCAATACTGTTATCCAGCACTGATACAGCATTCGAGAACACCATATCGTTAAAATCTGGCATTGCAGATTCTTGAGATGGTGAATATCCCAAAATAGAATATTCAAACTTTTCGACTGCAGATAACTCTTGATCTTGTTCATCATAATAATGAACCACATCAAACTGGTTAACAGCTTCATTCCAAAGCCCGTTAGGTTCTTCACCTAGATCAACGTTGAAATGATAAATGTCAATGTCATTTGAGGTGTGAGTAGCTTCAAACTCGTTCGCCTCATCCAATAGACGTTGCATTTCATCTTGCAATTCATCATCGGTGACAACGCTTTGTAGGAAGTTATCCAGATCCGTGCCGTATTCTTCACGGTCTATCACTGAATCAAAAAAACTATCATAAAGATTGTTCAGACGCGTAGAAGCAATGTTTAACTGACTTAATGCCAATTCCATTTCATAAGCTTGATCGTCATAGGCTTGCTGATCCAAAACATACGCATTTTCAGTAGCAACAGCGACTTGAATCGCAACCGCTTTTTCAATACGCTCACTGATGGTATGTGTTGCTTTCGCTTCAACAATCGCTTGACGTTCTTCTTTGAGCTTTGCAATTTTTTGTAGGTATTCTTGCTTAATTTTTCGCATTAAAGCGAGTTTAGTCAAAGAGTCCTTAATGACTGGTTCTGGAATGTTCGGCTTAAACTTGGTGTGTCTAAAAAAGTGATCAATTCGATTGAACAAACGTTTTACTGGAACCTTAGGTTCAGGCGGTATGGTTTGCTTAATTTGATTGAGATCCAAGCTTTCTAAACTTGTACCGATGTCATCCAAACTTTCATAAATTAATTCACGATCAAAACTGCTATCACCAATTGAGTAGGGATCAAATGTTCTTAAATTATTAATATTATTTTGAACGCTTTGGATCAGGTCCTTAATCTTATCGGCAAGGTCGAATTCTTCTACATCTAAAGTTTGGTTGTTGTATTCCCAAACTTTCCAATCATTGTCCACCAGCTGTAACGCAGTTGTTTCTATACCAAATGGTGCCAATGCTGACGGGATGCTGTTTTCTTCGTATGAATACAAACAGTCATTGATTTTCGTGACTAAGGTTTGAAGCTTGATCAATCCTTGGTGATTAACGGCATGATCATCCGATCTAAGCGCATTCACAATTGGATCAATGCTCGTATTCAGCCCCTTATTCAGCTCTCGAATATCAATAAATTGCTTCGGTAAGCTGTTATACGCTGGCCATGCTGGATGTGAAGATATTTTATAATTGGTCAGCTCAGGAATTTGCGTAATATCTTTTAGGGCAAGTACTTCACCGCCTGAATTAACCGAAATCACTAGCTGTTTGCTTAGTTCAATAGGCTCTATCGTATCTTCTATGAGTCCAGCATTTAGCGCTGCTTCTTTATCAACATAATAACGAGTCAGTGTTTTATCTGCTTGGTACCCGTAATTGTCTAAATCAGCCAACGGCAATGGATCTACGGACTGCAGTAATGTCGGTAGCTTATTCCAGCCTAAATCTGCTTTATTGAATTGTTTAACCGCACCCATAATGGTTGTATTTGGGGCAAACGGTTTTTGCTGTTTTGCTTGGTAAAGCACAACGGACTTTTGATTATTGAGTTCAAATAGGGATTGCCACTGGTTTTTTTCAGCACTACTCATTGGGTTTTGCAGATATATATCTGACATATCCATTTCAATGAGGTCATTTTTAGAGTCGTAAGGAAAAACAGATTTTATGTCAGCAAGAGAGAGACTATCTTGCGAACTCTTATACATAAAACTAAGGTCGTTATTTTGCTCATTGGTGATATAAACAAACTTTCCAGTCTTTTTTAAACCTGTTAAGAAGCTGTTTAAGGATGTGTTCAACTTTTTCTCTAAAAGCTCAACATCTTTAATCTTAATAATGGCTGCTTGGTTTCTTAAATCAGTTTTAGGGGTTACTACAAGTTGAGCGCCAAAGCTACTCAGATCCAACCATTTCTTTTTAGTTGACATATAAACTCCATGGCAATATGTATAAGCATCTTTTAATTAAAATATCAAAGCACCATCGGTTACTTTTGAACGGTATATACTAAAGATTATAAGAGAATTTATATAAAGAAACTATCTAAAAGGGTTTTAAACAAAGAAAGGGATGGCTTAAAACCATCCCTTTTTTTTAAGTTTTTTTCATTATCAGCCTGATAATGAAAAAATCAGGCTATTTACTTGCCATTGCTTGTGAAAGTGCAATCCTACGAATGTTACCCGTAGACTTAGAACGATCAGTCACTTCAATTGAGCCGTCAGTTAATTTGCTTTCAGCAGAAACTAGCGCAGCCAATACCGCTTCTTTACGTTCATTTGACTTGTATTGTTGATATTGCAAGTTCAAGCGTTCAGTACTTTGAATTAAACCATCGACCATCAAACCACGTTCATCTTTAATCGCTTGTGATTTAGCAAAGTCTTTGTAATCTTGCCCTGAACCTAAATAACGAGAGACACTTTTTTCCAAGTGTTGCATCGGTGCAAGTTTGGTACTTGAATCATGACTATTGGTACCACCACCAGCAACAGGGGAGTATTGCGCTTGAATTGCTTTCAAAGAGGTAATTGCTGGAGAAGTTAAAGCATCTTTCGCCAGTTTAGCCATCACATAATCTTGACCAGCAGATGTTTTCGCAATTCTACCGTCAATTGGAGCATCAGGTAGACCAACCATGTTGTTGATCAATGCATTTTGAGCACGAGCCATCGCCGTGTCTGGCGCTGCAGTCGTGAATAAAGTTGAAGCTTGTAAACTTAGACCAGCATTTTCACCAGCAGCACCACATAGTCCAGACGCAGCCTGAGAAGTGGTACAAAACTCATTATGAGCTTGTAACATAGCTTCTTGTGCTTTGTGAGGGTTCATGTAGACACCAGGCGCAGCAACCACTTCAGAGCCAACTTTATTTAAAATTGAACTATCAGCAGATTTATTGTCTTGTTGAGCTTGTTCACGATCGCCTAAAACTTCACACGCTTTAAATGCTTGGCCATGTGCACCAAACTCAAATTGAGCTTTTTTCATTTGCTCACTTTGTTTAACAGCTTGGTACGCCGTTACAAGACTTTGTGCGTTTTTATGTGCGTTATCTGAAATACCTTGAGCAGATACAGCCTCTTGTTTCGTCAGGATCTTAATCGCTGCCGTCACATCATCTTGTTGCTTTTTAATGCCCAAAGATAAGTTTGTGTCCAACGCACGTAACGCAGCGCTTTCCACCGCATCAGCCTGTTGAATAAGCATATTCAAGGTATTTACTGCCATCGGGTTGCCCACGGAAGCACAGTAATAAGCAGATGCAGAACCGCTAATAATGGCGAGGGTTAAACCGAGTGCACTAATTTTTGAACGAGAGCCGTGCGCTTGTGGCGCTTTCATAACTTTACGTGATGTTCTTTTCGGAGTACGCATTATTTAGTCTCCTTAAAATTGAGGCATAGTTTGTGAAAGCTTAACTTTCACTGACTGGCCGTATTTCGTTTTCACATCATCTTTTATCGGCTGAGATTTCGCTAAAAGTAATGCAGACAATAAACCTTCTTCACGCAAACTTTGCTTGTAAGTTTGAAGATCTAAATAAACAGAAACGCCGTTAATGATATTGGCTTCTTTAAGTAGACCGCGTGGATCTTGCATCGCCATCGCCATTTGCCATTTTTTAGCTTCAGGACCACCGTAGTAACGTGCGATTGTTTGGTCGATCAAATCGTTGGCAGACACCATTTTGCCGTCAATATCTTTGAATGATTTTGTATTTTGCGCGTCAATAACCGCCAAGCTATACGCTGGCATAGCAAGTAAAGCTGTTTTTTGGTTGGTTGCTTGCAAATAATCTCGACCAGCTGGAGTACGTGCCGTTGCATTAGACAATGATTTATCTGGTGTACCTAAAATGTTTTCACGCACGTAATGTCTTGCAAGAGCTTCTTTTGAGCCAGGTGCAACAGACTTAAACAGTAGGGAAGCATTGGTATCGCCACCCGGTAATTTAGACAACGTACATTGACCAGCTTGTGCTTCAGCAACCGTACAGAATTCAGCTTTATGCACGTTTAGGCGTTGATTAATCACTTCCTGTTGAGAGCCAACTAATTTACCGCCGACTTGAGAAGTTTGAGTCGCCATATCAGCTGCTTGATCAATCACTTGACCAGATGCACTCGACATATTTGTATTTTCAGCCAAAACCTCACAAGACTTAAAGCCTTGACCAGTATTGGCGCCATAAGCAAATTGTGCTTTTTTCATGGTATCTGACTGTAAAAGCGCTTGAATACCAGAGGCAATAGTTTGGGTGTTTTTAGTTGTCGCATCGGTAATTTGGTTAGCAGCTTGCGCCTTTTGCTTCACCGCAACTTTAAGCGCTGCAACGATGTTTTCAGTCGAATCATCTAACTTTCTACGGGTACTTTGAAATACTTGTTGAATATCATTTGCTTGGTTGCTTGCATGATTAGGAATCTGAGAAGACATCTCGCTCATAATCGTACCCAAACCAACCGTAGCCCATTCAGCAAAAACAGGACTACTAATCACCAAAGTTGCACCTAAAATGACAGGTACAAACTTTGATTTTCCTTTAGGCTGTCTTAAAGTATTTTTACGCTTTCTCATAGTCATTACTCAAAGAATTTGGCTGAAGCATTGGAGTTTGGTGTAGTGCGTTGCATCACATTATTAGCCACCGAATAGTTAGCCAGTGATGAAAGAGTACTTCCAGCCATGTATTTATTTTGAAAATCAACGCAAGTTGATGAAGAGCATTCCATCAATCCGACTGGAACAACGTTGTTAGATGCAATTGACGAGTAGTTCAATGCAACAGTCGCTTGCTGTTCAGAAAGTCGAGAACGAGAAAAAACAAAAGCAGTATCAATGTCGCCATACTGCAGACCATTTGGAATCAAATTACAGACACCCATTTTTGCTTCTTCTACGCCACACGAGGTCGCCAAGTGAAACGCATATGGTGAGGTTGCTTCATCTGTTGAATTTGAGAAAAGTTTCCCTGAAACATCTTGCATGTATTTAGAAACGTTAAAGTCTTTTAAGTTTCTATTGAGATCGGTTTGTTCACGTTCTTCAAGAGCCGTACAAAAAGCTGAATCAGGGAGGGCAGCATTCGTACCAGAATTTAAAATCGCTTTTTTGATCTCAATATTTTTATCGACACTTTGAATACCAGCAACGATCATTTCTGAATCACGCGTTTGGTTATCAACAATTTGATTTGCACTGACCGCTGTTTGTTGAGTAGATACACGCACAGCAGAACGTACCATCAATTGCTGAGCTTGTATTGCAAGCTCAGAAAGGATAGTGCCAAGACTAAAAGCATTGGTAAAAAGTGGTACGGATAATAGACCAACCGTTAAAGTACCCACCGCAATTGCTTTAACAGGTGAAAACTGATTAACAGTAATTCTTCTTTTACGCAGATTATTTCTATTTTTCATACCACCCCCAACTTAAGAGAAAAAGTCTTTAATTGATTGGGTGACAGAAGTAGATTCTGAACTTGAAGTTTTTGCGTTAGACGGTGTGCTAGTACTGGCTTTTTGATCAGTTGAATAAGAAACTGGACTAGTCGAGCTACTACCATTGATTGTATAAGTATCTCCACCCTCAAAAGCACCGCTAGGCATAACTAGACCAGGATCAAGTTTACCAAGTTGACCATTCACAGCAGTACCAAGCGCACCCGATACATCAGTATATTGACCAGCTTTGTTGATTTCACCTATAACATCATTCAATGGGCCAACAAGTTCAGTACTTGCAGTTTTCATTGCGTCACACGCTTTTTTAGTCGCGTAATCGACAACCATTTGTTGCGCTGCATTGATGATTGTATCAAGTGATGGAATAGTCACAGAAAGGTCAATGATTTTACCGATGTCAGCAAAACAGCCACCTTGACTAGCTGGACTGAACATTTTGTTAATATCGATTGGACGACCCCAAACCGTCATTTGTAGATCTAAGTTGTCTTTAACGACTTTACCGATCCCATCAGTTGCACATGATTCAATATTGGTTTGAATGTTTTGAGCAGCTGCTTGTTCACCTTTTTTAACCGCCATGAAGTTGTTTTCAGCAGCAGTAGAGTTGAATGACGAATTAGAACTGGTAGACGAATAATATCCGCTATTTGAATTCGACAAAGGCGTATCACCACCAGAGCTACTTGCAATGGTCGATGATGTTGCGATGTTTAAGTTACCCATGTTTTGAGTATTACTGGTAACAGAAGCAACGGAACTTTGTTGAACTGCAATAGCACTTGAACACCCAATAACGGTAGCAACAAAAATGCTTAAAGCACTTTTAGTTTTAAAAGCTGGCTTAACATTTTGTAGATTAGGGTTAGTCCTTAAAGTCTTGCCCCGAACTTGTTGTAGCCTTTTAGCTTTCTTGTGATTGTTACGCATATCTAGCCCTTTAAAAGAGTTATGATTAATGTTTTTTAGAAGCAAGTTCGCAAAGCACTACAACATCTTTTACTACAGCTTCACTACTTAAATATAAGGTAGCTATAAGGTGTTTTAACTCATATATCCTTTTAGCGAACTTATATATAGAATCATAATACCATTCTTCACCATATTGTAGTATATACTTCTCATTGGTTAAACATAGTTTTATGAATTCTTTTAAAATAGGACGCTTAAAAATAATAGCTGTCGTAATATATATAAACTGAGTACTAACCAAACACATTAAAGTATTAATTAGCTCTACTTCCTCTTTTAAGCATTCCTGTAAAACCGATGGCTTTAGGGTTTTAGAAAAACCTTCCTCAGTCACAATATCTTTTAAAAAACCTGAATCCGAGTACTTATTTTTCAGAAAATTACTTAATTCATGCACGTTCTTTAAGTAAATATTGATCTGATCTTTAGACGCAGTTTTGAAATGTTCCTCTACACGTTTTGGATCGTTTAACGTGATGTCGAGCATTTCAGATTCATTGTTTTTTTGATTTAAAAGCACAAAAGCGGTGAAGCTGGTAACTTTGCGTGTTTCGCCAAGATAGCCACTACTGCAAGCATTCAAAAAAACAAGGCAATGCTGTTCAGTAAGATACAAGCCGTATTCTTTTGGTGTACCTGGTTCAAAGAAATTGAGTGAACGCTTATCAAAATGAAAAGTGTTCTCTAAGGTCTGACAAAAGTAGTTAATAGAGTGTACAAAAGCTTCTGGTACAAAGGTTGTAGGCTCTTGAGACAATGCTATGTTTTGGCTTTCTATGCTCATTCCCACGATTTAGTCCTCTTTGAGAGGTAGGGCGTAATAGCCCATTTGACTTAAAACACGTAAAGGAATATCAAAGTTAAGACTTTGCGTTAGACCAGATTTAGGGTTAAAGGTTTTAGCTGAAGCTATAAACAAAGTTTGCTCATTAATAAACACTTGAATGCTATTCGTGACTTTTTGTTCATCAAGTATGACGCCACATACAATATCTAATTTCACATCAAACGTATAAGCATCCATTTGAACGTCTATTGATTCCCAATCGATCGTCATGAACAAGTTTTGGTTTTCAAATTCCAAATTACCTTCTTCAAGAGCTTTATGGATTAATCCCTTTTCTAATAATTCCAAGTAAAACGCATGTAAAGGCGTTGCATCTGCAAAACCATGAGGATTAAACGGCGTTCTTGTCGGTTCAGTGATTTTAGTTTGAATCATGTTTAACTCCATTAAAGGGTATTTAGATTCTATCTTAAAACACCCTAAATGTTTTTATTTAAAATTAATTAAAACCCATTGCTATAAGTTGAAGCGCTTTCTTTAGTTTTAACGTTTTCAAGATTGCTTTGCGTAATAGTATCTTTGTAATGCTGACTAAACGTATTTTTACCCGTTTCGTTTATGTTCTTAAGCTCATTTTTAATGACCTTAAGATAGTCTTGATATTTTGGTGACTGTTCTACATAAACTTCGGTCGCTGCAATTGAGAACATGTTCTTATCATTGGTTGCGATCGGAAATAGGGCAGTATAGGAAGCATCTTGCTTGAGCTGGTCTACAGTTGTTTGTTGCTCAATGATCTTCGCCTGATAGTCCAACAATGTTTTATTGATGTTTTCATGACTATGGATAACGAAATTCAACTGTCTGTCATTCGGACGTTCAAGGGTAAACGGCTGATCGATACCAGAAAGCTTATTACAGATCTCCATATTGTATCGGTAGGCTTCAAACGAGTCTGAAAAGTGATTAAAGTCTTTTCGGAGAGCATTATTGTTTTCTAAGTCTTGCTGAAAGTCTTGAAAGCATTGCAATACATATTCATCTTCATTTTTTTCAACGAATAATTGAGCGATGTTGGAGCACTGGTGCCGTTCGCAGAGATCCGCAAGCTTTTGAATGCTTTTAACCTCATTTTTCTTTTCTAAGATATTGCGTAAATGTAGCTGAGTTGCCCGATACTCTTGCATCAACATATTGTGATGCTCGACAAATAGCTCATAATCGCTTTTAAGGTACGGACTGGCACCTTCAATCTCACGCTCTACCTTTTCATGCTTAGAGTTGATTTGAACACGCTCACGCGTGGTATTCACTGTATTTTGACCAAAACCACCTAAGATTTTATCAAAAGTAATCATCGCATCGATGTCGCCAGTTACGTTTTTATAGAGATCCATGATTAACGCCCCAATGTTTGATCATTGTCATGATCGTTTCTACGTGCGACTTCTAAATCTATATGCTTATCAAGGTCACTCAAAAATTGAGATGTCGTATTTTTCTCAAGCTTTACTTGGTCTAAGTAGTTTTTAGTATTGAGATTCAAACCATCTTGGAGCGCTTCTAAGCGTAGGCCAGTTTTATCAAAATCAGCTTCAAGGATCTGATTCACTTCTTTGATTTTTTCCATGTCTTGCTGTTCTAGACGGTGTAACTTCACATCCTCATGAATCGCAGCGATATAGTGATCGGTTAAGATCTCTTGCTTTAAGTGCTGAAGCGCAATTTCCACGTTTCCTGTTTCGGCAATCACGGCGTTGAAGCTGTCAAAGATTTGACCTGTTTCAGCCGAGTTTCTAAATTCAACAATACGAGGCTCAACACTATTAAGGTTTACAAACTTGGCATCACCATACGCAGTAGGTAGTACTAGATGATCATCCATACATTCAAAAAGTTGCTTATATTCAGCATTCATAAGATTTGATGCTGCTTGAAGCTTTAAATCTTGTTGTAACGTGTCTAGGCGTTGGTTGAGATGTAGAAAGCTTTGAACATACATCTCGTTTTGAGAGTTTTCAGGCGCAACAACGGTTGAGGCCATACCTTTAACAACATTTTTCAGTTGCGTATTTTGAATCTGATCAGCAATTTGATTAAGCGCGTTAATGTGATCGGCTTTCACAAGGTTATTGTTTTTCAGTTGTTCAATAAATTGATTTTGTTCAATCACTTTTTCACTTTCCTTTTCGCTGAATAACGAATCTTTAATTTGTTGTTTCACCTGGTCCAAGTTAGAGAAGAGGTGAAGTACTTCTTGTTCATTGCTGTTATTGACTGCATTTAGCAATGTAACAAACACATCATGGCTGATTAGTTGTTGCTGATTATTTTCCGCATTCTGAAATTCAGCAATTTGACTACGGCTAATGACTTCAACACCAACATCATTGATATAGCTTGCGCCAATCGGGGAGAGTTGATTATCTGGAGCTTTTACGGCGTAGTACTCGCCTGATTTGCCATCATCTTTGGCGCATAGACCAATATATGTATTGCCATCTTGCGTAATGATTTTTGAACCGATGCTATTGAGTGCTGCAGAGGGTTGTAACGTACTCAAAGTTTGAATCAATTCTTTTTCGCGATTTTGATGAATTGCATTACTTACTGCCTGGTAAACTTCAGGATCTAAATAAGTCACCTGATTGGCAGATTCTTCATTGAGCGCCGTGACAGTATTCCACTCTAAAATATCTTTACGCGGTATCGTTGTAATACCGGCATTAATAATATCTTCCGTGGTAATTTGACGATCAAGGTTAGTAATGGCCACGGCGTTGTATTCGGGTGCAATTGATTTATGACCTTCCGAATCTGAAGTCAGTACCACGAATTGACCGTAATCCGTTTTCACCATGGCACCTACAACACTGAGCTTGCCTTCCAAAATCATTTTTGAAAGTTCAAGTTCACGTTCGGCAGATCTGGCATAAGTATTAGTCTGTTCTGCAGTATTGTTGATGGTAGCGGCTTTGAGCTTGTCTAAATATTCACTTGAAAATTTACCAAGCGCATTTAACTCGTCTATCGGCTCGACAGACTCCAGCTCATACAGTGGAACGGTAGAGGATTCATTCACGATGTCTTTAAGATAAAGCACATCTTGTTCAGTGATATTTTCGAGATCTTCAATCACCGAAAGAGGCACAACGATCGCACGTTTATCCAGATTATCGGAAGCTATATCCAAAACAACCATATTGGTTTGGGTTGTTTCATCTTCATAAACCATACCGACAAACTGTTCAATTTCAGCATAAGAAACATTGTTGTGACGGTCTTTAAAGAATGCTTCTAAGTCAGAATCATGATCAACATAAATACTGTCATAAGGGTTCATTGGTTTACCGTCATTGTTTTGGTCTTGGCTTTGCGGTGCTGATTGAGTTGCCGACTGTTCTGCAGTATTGCCTTTAAACTTACCCAAAAGGTTTGAAAGTTTAGATTTGACTTTCTTTACTTGATCCGAAATTATTTGACCTGATTGATAGGCACGTTGAATAAACTGATCTTTGTATGAAGCTTTGGCTTCTTCAGTCATTTGTTCTGGATCTTGCCCTAATGGATATTCGGCACCAAGGAACATACGTGCTTGTTCTAAGTACTGAGAACAAATGGGTTCAAAAAAGCGACCTTCAAACTCATGGATCTTTTCAGACTTAATGCCTTCATGCAGTTCTTCAATTGAGAGAAACGTTACTTTGTCTTCAATCGCTTCTAAATAGAACGGCGTAATCGGGGTAGGTGCATCGCTACCTTCCACTTGAGGCGGTAAATCTGCTTCTTTAACTAGTTTGATAAATGGGGTAGAGGATTCAACACCTTCGACAGAATCCTTACCGACTACATCAATCACGATGTATTGTTCACCGTCAATGGCATAGACTTTACCGACATTTAGATCGAATTCTTCTAAGGTAACGCCGTCACGGTCTTTATTCAGTTGAGTGGTATATGGATCGTTTAAAAGAGGCAACATTTGCTCTTTAGAGATCGGTTTTAAAATATCGGCATTCTTACCAAGTTCAGTCAATTTTGATTTATCGGCTGTATTGGCAAGCTGTTCGGGTTGTTGTGCGTCTGGATGGTTACTTTTAACGGTAACATCAGGATTGATTGGTTTATCCCAAATGTTTTTCAGGTTATCAAGGCTTTTGTTCTTGTTGAACATGGCCATAATCGCTGCAATGATCAACTTGATTGTTTTCTTAACCAGTTCAATCATGACTGCAATCATTTTTGCACTGAGCGCAGCGAGTTCATCAGCGACCGTTCGTGGATGGCCGTGGCTATTTTCACGCGCTAAAGGAGGACGTTCGTTACCTTCCTCATTTCGCATATCCTTAAAGCTTTTAGAGGCAACGCTACTTGCAGCCAAACTTGCTTTGTCTTGTGGACCACCAGCAATGTTTAATGTGCTCTTTGGTGTACCTTTTGGTGCATTCGGATCAGCTGATTCAACATCTTCCTTTACTGTCTCTTTAGTCTTCTGATTTTCTTTATGTTCTTTCAAAAGTAGAGCAGCTTGTAACTGGTCGCTATGTTCACGGGTTTCTAATAACTGAATTACTTCCTTGGTTAACGTGTCCGTATTGAATTCAAGATAGTGAATCTCAAGTTGTTCAAGTCGAGCAGCTGTATGGTCGCTATTCACACGCCATTGATCCATGACGATAGATTTTGGCACTAAGCCAAGTTCTTCAGCTTCAATCCCACGAATTAAGCAAAAGTCACGCACTTGGCGCATCAATGCGTTAATTTGGTTTTTATCGGTTAATTCACCTGAAAAATAGGTATTCGGTGCACCCGTAACTTCGTTGTAGATCTGCTGTTTTGCTTCACGCACGACTTGGTTTTGGTTAATCAGGCCTTCAATCGCGAATTGACGATTACTCAGGAAGTTGAGGGCATTTTCTTTAGTTGCACCCTTCAGGCTTAAACCATAGTAGGGCTGAGTGATAAAAGATTTTGTCTCAAAGTTAAAGAGGGTTTTTTCAGCCACTTGAACGGCTTCAAATGGATTCTCTTCTTTGGAAAGGAGGAAATCAGGATCATTGTCTGATAGGTATAATTTAGAGTCTGCAGTTGTATAAACACGGTCTTCAACTGGCAATGAACTGTTATTTTCAGCAATATTGCCTAATCCTTGGTCCAGTGCGTTTTTAGTCTGGATTTTATTCAGAGCCGCAATAAACTTAAGATCATCATCATTCTGCAGATCAAGCCCGATGTCTGCAAAGAATTCTAATTGACTGGCTGGCTCTCTTTGCTCAAGTGCATCAAATACTTTACCAATCAGAACAGGATCAAGTTCAGCTAAATCATTGACAGTGACAGCGGAAAGATCAAACGTGTTTTCAGGAATGATGGACCGTTCATTCTCGTAATTCGGGTAACTACTACGCTCATAATCACCTTCGTCAAAAAACATCGGTTCATCATCGTTCAACCGAGTATCTTCAAGAGGGGGAGCGTAATCATAATCTGGGTGCCCAGGAGGTACAGAGTTACCGCCCATAGGCTGATCATATTGTTCATACTGATCATACTGATTATTTTGATACCCATCATCTTGCATGACTGGCGGTTCTTCCATTAATGGAGGTTCAGATAGGGGATCATTGGGATATGGTTCAGACTGGTATTGTTGCGATTGATCTTGTGCAACATTGTTTTGTTGTGGCGTAGGCTGGATGGATTGAAATTCCACGCCGTCCAAACTTAAATCATCCCACTGTTCCAGGCCCTCATTGAAAGTTAATGATTGGCCGTCTTGCAGTTGATCAAGTGTTTGCTCGTCAAAATTATCTTGTTTAGGGCTTTGGTCCATATTTGATCCTTATGACAGGTGGCCTTCCTGGTTTTAAGAGTCCTTTTTAGAATCTGTATCAACATTCCAAATAAAGTCTTCTTTAAAGTCAGAATTAAAACCAGTTGTGATGTCTAATTCACTGTCAAAATCCACTAAATCTGAGTTATTAGAAGATTCCTCTAAGGGATTAGAGTTGCACATAAAATACCTGTATTTGTTTTTTAAAACGTCAATGTGATCGTCACGGATATGATACATGGTATATACGAACTAGACCACACGTAATTGTTATTCACGTATGGTCTGGTATATACCTTTTAAGGGAGGGTTTTAGAAAGATAATTGCTGGATTTCTTGATCGTTATCTAAGGTTTTACCCTTAGGTAACTCAGCCTTATAAGCTGGCTCTTCTGGAGGATTAAGCATACGGTTAATTTCATTTAAAAAGTAATCATTACCATCAGGAAGCTTAGATTTTAAATCCAAAAAGGCAGCTTCAATTTTGGTTGTACTGTCCAGCTCGTCAACAAAGCGTTCAACATCCTTGAGATCAAGCGCAAATCTAAACTCATTACGGCCTGGCTCAGTAAAGTGGATGTTCAACGATTCATCTGTTTTACCGCCTTTAGGATCATGGAATACGTTGGTATTCGACATAAAGCGATTGAACTGTTTTGCAACAGATTTCACCGTCACATTAAAGCAGTCTGACCCGTTGTAGTAGAACTCAATACTTGCTTTCTTGTACGGGAAATTAACCTTAGTACCCACATAGTTATTGCGGTTGAAATCAATGTTTACAGGCAATTGATTAAAGAAGTTCGCAATCTCTTTAACTTGCTTAAACGTCACTTGGTTTTCAAGAGAGCTTTCAAACAAGTCAGTTGGTGTATTTGATGGCAATAATAACGCACGGTTACGCATACCATCAGCATCGGTAAATATAACGGTTGAATGTCGTAGATCTAGTGAGCTGACAATCTTATGTGCCTTGAACATATTGCCCGTTAAGGTAATCGCTTGTCGTGTGACATCACCAGACGGCGCTTTCTCAAAATAGGTACGCGTATAACGGGAATAATTGTTTTGTTCAGTAAATAAGTTCACCAAGGGTTGACGATCCTCAACATGACGTCTATTCACATCAGCATAAGAATAAAATTCAGGATTGAAGCGTTTTAGGATAATACGTCCTTTTTCACTCACTGGAGCTACCCAATCCAAGTCTTGCTTGGCATTTTGCATGGTGTAATTGATCAGTGGAACTTTAAACGACTTCTTATCACCAGGGTAAACCAAATCAAGCTTAACCGCATTCGGTGTGATTGCACCTACACGTAACGGCGGTAGGTCTAGACGTAGCAAAGCACCTGTTTTGTGATCTGGCGTCACTTCATCATCAAAAAGACTAGGTTTTGAGATAAGGAACAATAACCCATGCGCTGAATGACCTTCTTTTTCGTTCCTTTCCATAGAACGAGCCAAGAATTTTAGATCCTGAACAATTCGATACATGCGATCAAAGTTAGAGGTCAAAATAGGATCATTGGCAAGATAAACCGCTTCAGCTACTTTTTCAAAAGCATCTGCAGAGTGATCATCAGGTTTACGAAATTGAATATCATCAATGTGTTTTACATTGGCTTCAACAACACCGAAATGATCAAATACTTCGTGTCGATAATCACGAATCACTTCACCACGCATTTGCCCATTTTTGAAAAATAACTTTTGCTTAGCAAAGCCTTCATATTTTTGGTACATCAATGCCTCAAAGTTATAGGCATAGTGTAGTAGTCCGTGTACCGTTTCATTGATGTTTTCATTGATACGTTTAAATTGACGCACCAGATAATCATCACTTTCTTTGAACATGAGTTTTAGATTGTCAGCACGTAATGGCTCAACATGTTCAATGTATTGCAGACCTTCAAAACGCACAGGTAGATCAAAGGTATTGATCTTGGCTGCTTCTGTTTCTGAAGTCACGGTAAAGAAGTTGTCCTTCACTTCAAACTCACGGACTTTTTTAGCTTTCCAGTCTAAAAAGTTGGTCTTGAGAGGGTTACGACCCAACAAGTCTAATTCACGGATCTTATCGTTATAGTCAACAACCAAGTCTTGATAAACCTGTTCTTGCTGACTAATCGGCATCAAAATCAGTTTAGATAGCAACTGGTTCACATGATAGTTTTGCGCCGTGCGATATGATGGTCCTTTTTCATCATCCGAAATATCAATATCAAGTGTGTTCGCCAAGTTTACGTTATTTTTTAAATAGTCCAACGCTACCCGGTTGCCAATGTAGTTGAGCATGTCAGGATAATCGTTTTCGTTAAACTTGGTTTCTGAGTTGGCAGAGACGTTCGCTGATAGGGTAGACAGTTTACGCATCATCATTAAGTGCATACGTGTTTCTGCTGGAATACCCGAATCTACTGTCGTCATAATCGGATGTGATTCTTCACCACGGCGACCCACACGACCGATCATCTGAATCGTATCGGTAGAGTTCTCAGGTTTTTGCAAGAAAAACAACTCACGTTGGCGCAAGTGATCCGATGGAATTGTAGGATCAGGGTTTTTGGCTGCATGTAGAGAAATACCCGTACAACCAGAGCGAGTCACAATAACAACATCGATTTCACCAGATTGGAATTTTGATTGAACCAAAATCTTACCTTGTGTCGTATTGTTCTCTTGTTTATTAACCTTCCATTTGCCGTCTCTTGTTTCCGTTAAGTGGATCTGACGGCCAGAGATTTCATCAATCTTGAAGCCAGCTTTTGTCACCTTGTTACGTAGTACGTCCAAAGGCATCAAAGGTAGGTCAGGGAACTTTTGAATCTTTTCTTTGATACGATCCAAAATGATTTTATACGGACTTACCACTGGATCGCCGTTTTCATTAAATGTCACTTCCGTACTGAGCTTCTTAACGAACGAGTTACCGTAGTTATCTTCAGCTTTCACCACATCGATGCGATCTAACATCACTTCAAGCAAGTCACGGAATTGTGGGAGTTCATCTAAAACAGAAATTTGACTTTGCAGATAGCTACCGCGCTTATATTCAAGCTTAGTCAATTCCTTTTGAATATTTTTCGCTGCTTTTTCATCGCCAGCGTCACGGTTTTCTTTGATCATGAGTTTTTGAAGCTCATTTTCAAGAAATTCAATTTCTGACGATACCGACTTGAAGTTATTAAACGCTTTTTCTTTTTCAGGCGAATCAGCGGTAACGTCTTGCGCCGTATCTGCTTTTAAAATCGCTTCCATGCGACTTTGCATCAAAATGTTGAATAGACTCTCACCCGTATTTTCCAAACCAATCACGGGCTTTCTACCCTCATGTAATGCCTGAATCACAGCATCACTTGTAGAGTCAGTTTTCAATGCCAATAGGAATTGCTTTTGGATCTGGTACATTCGAGATCCAAAGTTCATCACACTCAAACTTAAACGGTTTTTCGGATCGTCTGAATCCTGATGAAAGTCTAAATTGGCAACAGCATCATCATCATTGGCAATGTTTTCTAGCGCATCGAGGCGAATATCTTTAGAAAATTTCACCATGTCCGTCAAGATGTCAGAAAGAACATCTGAGTAATTGTGAAATTTCTTAATTTCCTCTTCAGTTGGCACAAAGGTTTGAATGGTAATGTGCGAGAGATCTTGCTCTCTACGAATCATGGCAGAGCTGTCTACCAAACCTTCAGAAATAAACTCCAAAATTGGACCATCTGCATTATCGATAACCTTTTGTAAGTCATTACGAGATACGGATCGAGGGAACAATTTATGGAAGAATTCAAGATTTTCAGGTTTCTTAATTGCCGATGCAGACTGGAAATTAATTAGATTGGTCTGATCAATAACATCTAAGAAAAATTGACTTGTAGCTGATTTCAAGGATGCTGCACGGTGCGTTTCATCCATCACCAAAACAGTGTCTTGATTAATAAAACGAGTCAATAACGCACGTTTCCGGTTTGGTCGGTTAAATTGGCTATACGTTGCCAATACCAAGTCATGTTGCGCTGGAATATCTTCAATTTCCTTAGGTAGATCTTGGCCAGTGAATAAAACCTCTTCAGTACCAAAGCGGTTAATCACAGCATCCGAGTTAAAGATAAACGGATCTTTAAAGAACTTGTCACTGTCTGTAGCAACAATATCACGCCAAATGTCGTTCAAGAGTTGCGTTGTATCTGTAAGGAAAACAGGGGGCTTTCCTCTTAACGCACTATATCGTAAACACGCAGCTGCAATACGACCTTTACCTAAACCCGTCTGGTCGCCAATAAGCACAGGTAAGTTTTGGTCAAAACGTAAAATGATATGGGCAACCGCATCGACCTGTTCACATGCAAAAGCGGACTTTAGTGCATCAAAATTGTCATATTGCAATTTCTTAGCGACATAGGCATCAACAAGAGTAGGGTAGTTACCATTATCGACTTCAGCTTGGAAATTGATACCCCCAAAACCTAATACATTTTGGATGTGTGTAGTCAATTGAGCATTTGCCTGATTAATCGCTTTAATCTGGTTTTTAGCCACTAAAGCAATTGGCTCAGATGCCATAGACATCGGTATATACTTAACTTGGTATATATTTTCCGGAGTTGGTTCTGTTGTGTTTTCAGCATTAGGAACAGGAACAATCGGCTGTAAATTTGATTGGTCAGATTCAACAGTCGGTTCTTCTTTTTGCTCAGTACCGATCGCTAATTCAGAATTTAACTTAGCAATCTCTTCAGCAGTTAAACCCGGTTCCTGTTTTACTTGCTCTACCGCTGGTTCTTCAGCTGGTGTTTGTTCAGGTGTTTCACCCTCATTGGTCGCCGTGGTATCACCTACTTGAAGATTAACGTCATCGTCAAGGTCTTCATCCAGATTTTGGTTCTCGTGCGGATTCTTTACCTCAGGCACGAAATCATTGTCATTTTCATTTTCAAACATTGGTGTAGCTTCAGTTGGTGTAGGTACATCATCATCTGAACTGGTTGTTTGCGTACTAACTTCAACGGTTCCGAAGTCAAAAGAAACTTTATTCGGTTTTGATTTAGGTTTACGACCAAACATCGGTTTTGGTTTGACAGCTTCCTCTTGCTTAATCTCTTCTTCTTTAGCGACCACGACTTCATCAAACATAGTGACTGCAGACGTAGGCGTTACACTTGATGCAATATCTTCAAGTGGCGAAACAGGCTGTTCATCACCTAGACTGGCAAACAAATCGTCATTTTCTTTTTCAACAGGCTTAACCTCAACAACAGGTTCAACCACTGGTGCTTGTTGTGCTTGTTGCTCAACTGGAGTCGGAGTAGTTGGCTTGAAGTATAGATCCTTATTCGGATTCAAACGATTATAGATTACGTTATTAGCCCATCCCCAAAGTTCGTCATAGTCCGTAATGACTTTCAACTTATCTGGTACCACAGAAGATTGGTAAGTTTGTAGTAACGCTTGTTCGTTTTTACGATTGCCTACCACTAACATACGAACATTTTGATTAGCGCCGTTTCGTGCATATGCATTGCCGTGGATTTCTACAACCGCCTCAACTTCATAATGCTTATAGAGATAATTAAGTAAATTCTTTGATTTACGCTCAACCGTACCATCTGAAATCTGTTTATCTGAGCCAATAATGAAAACTGAACGCCCTTGATCGTTTCGTGCGTTTAGTGATTTAACCAGAATGGCATGGTCCAATTTATCCGTACTGAACCAGACGTTTTCTGATGGATCTACGCCGTTACGCTGTTGAACCAAAATTGGTGCAACACGTTCTAGTTTATCCATAGCACCAAAAGGAGGGTTGGCAATCACATAGTCAACTTTTTGCTTAAACGTTTGCTCAAAATCAATTTGTGTAGCATCTGCAGTAACAACCGTGCATTCATAATTTTGAGTCAGTGCTTTTGTACGTTCAGCACGTTTGGGATCTAACTCAACCGCATAGACAGAAGCATTACGCTCTTGGGTTAATAAACCGATTAAAGATCCATTACCCACAGTTGGCTCGAGCACGGAAAAGTTTTGTTTTGTTCGGTTATCACCCTCAATCAATAAGCGCTGAGCCACAAGTGACATCGGGATTGGAGTCGAATATTGCTGTAACATACGAATCGTATTGTTTCGCATGGTCTTAGTCGGCATGCGATTGTATAACGCTAAACTCGTTTTAAATGAGCTCTCAGTAAAATCAAGCTCACCTAACTTTTCGACCATCACTGTTTCAAGCGCTTCTTCTGCAGTATGGATCTGTTTATCTGTTACCTTGGATACATCAACGTCAGCATTTTTGGCTTGCGTGATTAGAGCTAAAAACTTTAAAAAGTCCTGGTGATTATGGCTCTTTGTTTCATGTTCTAATTGATAGATATAGCCTCTTAAGCATTCTTTTAAATCTTTTTGCTTGGTCGCACGTAAGTACAGACTAGACGGCTGATCATTAGGACCTTCAGGTATTTGCGTACCTTGGGCATTCACGTAAAAACGGTTATGAGCTGAAGCATAGATTTTGTTGCCATCAGAGTTATAACCGAGTGGAGTTGCACTATTCAACGCAACGTTCAATCGTTGTGGCACCAATGTTTTTGCTTGGGCATTGAACAAATCATGCAATTCTTGGCGAGTCGCAAGCACACTACGGATAAATTCTTTTGGAATACCCAAAACTTCATGAAACAGTCTTGGTTTGATCGTTTCATTCAAATTGTATTGATACAAGTGACCGTCAAAGTGAGGATAAGCCTCAAACTTCATCGGTGTAAAACCAATGTTATTCAAATTTTCTTTAGATAGTTTTTTTTGAACGTCCAATAAGAGTAATTGGCTATCCGTCTGGCCAACACGCCGTACATCGAGATATACACCAGCTTGTGATAAGTCGATCCATTTAATTTTTTCGTTTAAATCATGAGTAGTCATAGCGAACCTGAAGAAGAATTATTAAATTTGATTAAAAAGTCATGTCGTTATAGACATCAGAAGTCGCAGCCTTTTCTTGGCTTTTCTTAACATCCATTTCTGGCTGTCTGACTTTCATCATTAACTCTTGTGGATCAGGTAAAAGATCGTGGTTGAAGTTCTTAGATAACGGACTATCGATTGAAGCTTTATGTTGCTGTACATGCTCTACCGTAATTTCTGAAAAGTTCAACGCATTCATACGGGTTTGAGTAAGTTCAACAGGCTCGATAAACGAGACAAAACAATTATTCGAGTTCCGTTGGTGTGGTTGAATAACAATAAACGCTTCAGCAAATTGCTGTTTTGCATGCGTCAATTTATTCATGGTCTGACGATCAACTTGACTTAAAAATTGAGGATTTAAGTCGTGCGGTTTTGGATTGCCGTAGTCATCGGTAAATTGATTCACTAGGGGAGGTGCACCAACACCACGAACACCCTCACCAGTACGTAAATCTATTTCTGGATCTACCTTGCGAAAACCAGCGTGAGGCGTTTTATTGTTGAAAAATTTCTTTAAGAACGTGTCTTTGTAAAGCGCACCTAGTTGTAGTTGTTGGCCATGATAAACCTCAGGCAGTAATTTTTGACTCACCAAGCCAGCGTAAAGACGTTTTAAATTTTGATTTTTTTCTTTGTCTACATCTTCATTGTAGAACACTTTAATTTGTCGATCGCCAAGTAATGCAAACAGGGCAATACGGGCCTGGTCCATAACATAAACGTTCTGAGCCTGTTTATCGAACTGGTCTTTTTCATGCTGGTTGGATGGTACAAAATTTGGATCAAAAGTTGCGGTGTGAAAGTCATTGCCGTTCAAAATATCTTTGATACTTTCAATCGGATCTTTAGCAACCCGATAAGACTTTTTAGTTTTATCAATACCGCCACGTTGCATCAACGGATCTGGCTTAGCGAATTGCTTAACACTTTCACGATCAGCACTGTCATAGGTTGGAATCAATGGGATTGTAGTTAATACAGAACCAGACTCATAGCGCACAACAATTTTTGAAAATGGAATGCGCTCAGGTTGGTTGTCAGTACTATTCGATAAAGATTTAACAAGAAGCTGTAAATTATTTTTAATAATAGCGTTATGAAGTGCTGGAGAATTAATTTTTACATTGGGCACTTGCATATGTGCTGCATCTTCAATGATTTGAGCTTTAACAAAGAAATCGCCGTTTTTTTGTTGATGCACATTGATAGAAGTGACTGCTTTGATTAATTGTGAATTCGGGTTGTTACTCATTACGTTGCACCACTGAGCAACATAAGTTTTATAACCGTCAAGAGATTCGTAGGGTGAGTCAACACATTTGTCAAAACAGATAATTCGACCACGGTTAGCACCGCGATTATGTGTGTCTAATGAAGTACGTTGGTTACGTCCAGAATCAAATTTTGCGTGGACTTCATCTACTGAAACATTCTCAGTATGATGCTTGTTGAGTTTATTAATGATCTTCGTGAATTCTTCAGATGAACTCATTCGTATGCGAACTGGTTCATTGGTAGACATATCAAAGCCGTATGAATACAGCTCGTCTTGTTCATCATGTTTGTAAAATTGATCTACAGTCATGACGATACGTTTAATCGTATTATCACTTTTACTCATTTCTTAAATTCCACGCTTTATATTTTTGATTGCTGGTCATTGACTCAAGCTATTTATAAAATACTACAAAACCTCATTGGTATATACTAAGGAGGCAAATAAAAAATTAAAAAATATATTAAAAAGTTTAAGAGTAAATTTTTAAAAAGAAATTTTTTGTTTATTATCTTTCTAATTAAGGGAAGTTAATTAGGGACATTTTTTATGCTTATTTTTCATGATATTACAGGATTAGTACGGAAAAACACAAATGGTACGAGCGAAAATCAAATTCATTTGAGCGCAAATTGAATTTGAATTTTTAGAAAATAAGGCGTTTTTAGCTGGTTTTTGATGTTTTTATCCACTTTCCTATTAAATTCTATCCACAAATTAAGTTCTTGTATATTAGAATGAATTTAAAAATATGAGTAAAATATTGTTCATTTTTTAGCTTTTTGCAATATTGGAAATTTGCAAACTAGCAAGTGTTGTAAGTCGCTGTTTATAATAAAATTAAATAGAATAAAAAATACTTCCAGCGCAAATTAAATTCATTTGAGCGCAAATTAAATTCAAAACGTTGCGGATAACTTCTCCAATTTCCTGAGAGCCTTGATAATAAAGACTTTCAGATTTTATGAGGAATAGCCCTTATATATGACCCAACGATCGCTATTTAGCTTGTTTTACGACAAATCAATAACTTACGCCATTAGGACGGAAGAAAGTTTACAACCCATTTATAAAAAACTTTCGCTGAGTTCAGACTATAACAGAAAATCAATGAGTTACGCCATTAGGACGGAAGAAAGTTTACATCCACTTATAAAAAACTTTCGCTCGTATTTTGACACAACTATAAATCAATAACTTACGTCATTAGGACGGAAGAAAGTTTACAACCCATTTATAAAAAACTTTCGCTGGAAGTTAGGTACAGCCAAAAAGTTATAACCTAACCTTAAAACATACTAAACATACTATCTATGATAGTTGAGCTATTGGATCTGGACAAAAAAGTAAAATCAATAACTTACGCTATTAGGACGGAAGAAAGTTTACAACCCATTTATAAAAAACTTTCGCTCGTATTTTGGCACCACTATAAATCAACAACTTACATCATTAGGACGGAAGAAAGTTTACACCCACTTATAAAAAACTTTCGCTCGAAATTTGCCAGCAATATAAATCAACAACTTACATCATTAGGACGGAAGAAAGTTTACAACCCATTTATAAAAAACTTTCGCTCGAAATTTGCCAGCACTATAAATCAACAACTTACATCATTAGGACGGAAGAAAGTTTACAACCCATTTATAAAAAAGTTTCGCTCGAAATTTGCCAGCACTATAAATCAACAACTTACATCATTAGGACGGAAGAAAGTTTACAACCCATTTATAAAAAAGTTTCGCTCGTATTTTGGCACCACTATAAAACAATAACTTACGTCATTAGGACGGAAGAAAGTTTACAAACCATTTATAAAAAAGTTTCGCTGGGTGCCTATCTTGAGCACATATTTATTTGATCAAGTATTACATTGGTTAACTTACATTGTAATTGTGAATATTACTCATATAAGGCACTGTTTTTCATAGTCTTATTTATTAAGAAATTACTGTTAAAAATGCTTTTAATCGTAGTCTAATTAACGAATTGATGCTATAATGTCTACTCAGAATGCCTATGGGAATTCGAGATATGCAATATCAATCATTTAGTCTTAGACATCAAAAAATACTCATTGACTTCAATGTGTTTAGCTCTGGCTCGTCTGATATTTTGCTAAAAGGTGTTTTATCTGCCGAATTGCTTATTCTAGTTGATAATTTAAATGCATTTTATTCTGCAGAAGACGGTAGATACGTTGTATCAGCTGAAAAAGTTAACCACGTTACAGGTCTAGATTTTAATAAGAAAACTATCAACCAGATCATGCGTGAAGCTTGTGATTTATCATTTATGATTGATACAGATGCGAAGCAAGCTGCAGCACCTATGATTGACGAAATTCAAATCTTATCAAGTGGCGATATTACTTTTAAACTCACTAAAAGCTTTGATTTTTTTAGAAATTCTCTTAGTTTTAAAAGCATATATGAGAAGCTACCATACAGGTTCACTACTTCTAAACTAGAGTTACCGCAGATCGGTCAACAAATAATGTTAATTGCGTAATTAAGCCTCTGACGAGGCTTTTTTATTGTCTAAAATTTAGTTAGTATATACACAGCTTTAAAGCGAAAAGACTACAACGTTAGTTGGGTTGCAAATATATTTTTATTTTTATTTTTTAATTCAATCTCAGGCAATGTACGTTGTACGTTGTCTAAAGTGGAGCAGTTATGCAAGATTCTTCACAAGTCTGCATAAGTAAAGGAATTTCAGAAGATGAAATTTTTGGACTATCGCAGTCAATCAAAGACTCAATTATTAATGCCGAAACAAAAACCATGGATCTCTTGGGTTACGGCAACAAAATCAGTAATTTCATAGTCGAATGTTATCTAGATATTCCAGTTGTTGATCAATTCATTTTTTACTTAATGTTGGTGAATGCCAAAAATAAGTATGCACATCAGCTGCAGCGCGTTATCGCTGAAAAACCTGAATTATCCCAAATTGAAGCATTACAACTAGCGAACAACTTTGTTCTGAATTTTGAATACATCCGTCAAATTCTTTTATTCAAAAATAAAGCTAATTACCTTAGCAATGGCCGTATCAAATCTTTGGCATGGAATACGCTAAATAGTGTTGGTAAAGTGATGCTACCAATGAGCTCTTTACGCCAAATGGACAGCGAACCATTTTCAAGAAATGACGTAGACAGCGTAACTCATAAAAGAATGTTTGCCAGTACGGGCTATTTTGAATTAGATAACAATGCGTTTATTTGCTATCAGCTTGAAGAAACGTTGATTGCCAATCTATCTGAATTAGATTTTGATAAAAAGGGGCGCTACACAGTTCTCGACACTTTAACGGTTCTTGGATTTAAGGACCGTTTTGATCTTTATATGTATAACTTGATGAAGATCAATGAGTTTCGTGGCGAAGTGGTTATTCCTTACATTGACTTCAAAGCATTAACCGAGTTTTCAGTAGAATTTAAATACAAAGCAAGTGATTTTTACCGTAAACGACTTCTTGTTTCATTAGAAAGACTGAATAACAATCCATCTATTGAATTATTTATTTCTGTTAAGTATGAACCATGCAATAAGCGTACACCAGATCGTGACAATTTTTGCAATTATCGTTTTCAGATTCAGTTGAAGTCCAACTATCGTAAAGCGCTTAATACATTAAATGAAATGTGTGCAAAGGTTCAGGATGAACAGGGCAATGAGCTTAAAATCAGTAATGCGCTCTTCACTTCAGCAATTCGATTGAATAATGGTGAACCTGAAAAAGTAATAGAACTTGTTAAGGATCGTTTAGCTGCTTATACAACTAAGAATGGACCATCATATTTAGCTAAAAATCTTAATTTGGTTGCGTCTTATGTTACGCGAGCTCTAGAAGATCTATATAAAAGTAATCACTTCTTTGAAAGATTCCTAAACGATATGAAGCAAGCAGATAATTTACTTTATCTGAGAAATCGTGATAAGAAAGTTGAGATCGAAAACAAAAGTGCATCTACTTTCTCAAGCGAATTCATTAATATTCGCGACAAAGTTGATGTTACCACTTGTGAAATTCTTACAAACGCTGAGTACATTTCAAAGAAAACGGAAGCTACTGTAATTATTGATTATGCTTTCATACGTAATTCTATTTTTATTACACATCCTCATTTGCGCCACCAGCGAAATGCAGACGAGAAAAAATACATAGATCTCGTGTGTGAAAGCACAAAGCTTTGCCAAATATTCTTTGGTACGGGTAATGAAAATAAAAAAACGTTAACTCAAAACTATTTAACAGAACTCCTGTTTGAACATTTTTTTGATGATAATTTCCACTTGAACTCAGATGTATTAAAGAATCTTCTAAAAAAAGATAAGGACTATTGGGTACAAGAAAAGCAAAAGACATTTATGCGGTTGTGGAAACTTGCAAATGAGTTCAGTTTAAAAGCTATTAGTCCAGCGAACTACAACGGTAAAGAGAGTTCAGACAATGAATAATAAACTTTATTTATGTGCAATTTTTACGGCTACTATATTGAGTAGTAGTGCAAATGCCGATTTTAGTGATTGGTATAAAAAAGCAACTTCAAATGAAGATTCAACTCAGCAAGTGCCAGCTCAACAACAGCAAGCACCTGGTCAAATTCAACAGCAAGCACCAGTTCAGGTTCAGCAACAGCCGATACAGCAAAGACAATATAATTCTAATCGGAACACCACAGCTACGCGTTACCAAAACAATAATGCAAATGTCACTGGTGATTCTGGCCTTGAAGCACGAATGAATAACTTGAATTCGACCATTGAGAATCTAAACAAGTCATCAAAAAGTGGTGACAACCTCACGAATAACTATCTAAATATTGTTCAATTCATAGTGATAAACGAAGAAACACGTAAATTGGATGGTAAAGACAATACATCACTGATCAATAACATGTTGGCTGGTATTGTGAGTTGTCAGAATAAATACAAAGTCGATGTTATACAAAAAGTGAATAATCAACTCCCAAGAGATGTTGCTAACACCGTACAACGGTATTTAAGCCAGAATGGACGCTCTATTGGTGCAAACGGCAACTGTTTATACTAATTAAACCCCCTTTTAAAACCGTCCTTAAAAGGCGGTTTTTTTTATTCTTAAAACATACCTATTTATTTTAAAACCACATTCTATATACTACTAACAGTTTAATGAATATTAATGTGGGTTTTATCATGATCAGTTCTAAAACAATATATGAACTATATCAATTGCTGAATCAATCCGAAGTACAAGAATTAAAATCATCTATAACTGAGACTTTTGGTGCAGATGTGGAAAGTGAAGTTGATAAAAGCCCGGTCTTACAGCAAAAGATCAATTATTTTATTTATCAATATATACATCTCAAGCATCCAGAAAGAACAGACAAGATCTTATTCGATGCAAATGAGTCGGCTCACGAGGTTGTAAAAACAGAACACCTTAAAAGTGAGCCAGTACCCTTATTAAAAGATTTTGTATCAAACAGCAGCAATAAAAGTTTAGCACCTGAAGAACAAAAAGATGTAATTGCAGTCACTTTACCAGCCGAATTATCTGACATTCCTGTTGAACCAACAAATCAAAACCATACAGGAAATAATGAAGTAAAACATGACTATAACATTATCCTTGATGGTCGAACTAAGCTAAATATATTGCTCGAAAGATATTTAAGTGGTGTTGATGATGTGGCTCGTGAAATCATTGTGAAGTGCTTTCTTGTTATCTCTATATTTGTAGCACTGATCTCTCTTGTTATGGTTCTTCTGAATACGACCAATATTAACCAGATCCAAGAAATGTATGATATTGGCCATAAAACATTCCTATTCCAATATGCTGAAGTCTGCAATGTAAATGTTGAAGTTGCAAAAGCGAATCCATGTGTTATCTCAGAAATCAATAAACGTATTTCTGAACTATCAAATAGCAGATTTTGGAACACGTTCGGGGTGGTGCTTTTCTCACTTTTATCGTGCTTTTTCTTCTACCATATCTCTACTTACCGTGATTCTAAAGATAAGCACAACGGCTAGTCTTAAAAGGAGGGTAGGGTGTTTTAAAATGGTCTTAAAAGGCCATTTTTTTATTTTAATAACAAAGTTTTATAGTTGATAAAAGGTATTCTAAAAGTATAATAGATACACTCTTAAAACTGGAATGCGTTGTGCTTTTTAAAATTCCAAAAACGGGTGAGATTGATTCAAGTGAACAATCGATGACAGGCCTGGTACTCAAATCGGCATACAACTTAGTTGCCATTTTCAATATTTGCTACATCTTTGTAGTTGTATTCTTTGTGTTTGAAATGTTTTTAAATACAACGATATACAAGATTAAATATCTACCAGAAACCCTCAATACTCCATCATATATATTGCAAATCATCATATTCATTTTATGTTTTTCTTCACTTCTGTATGCGATAAACAAAATGTTTGATGAAAAGTATATCCCTACACGCAAAGAAATCTATCTATTCCTTATCTCTTTTACTATCAATAGTTTATCAATGTTTAATTTTTTAGCTACCAAATAACACTGTAATACCAAGTTCCCACCGTAGCCTAAGCAAAAGTTACCTGTTTTTTTGGGTTTTAAAAGCAGTGAACAAGGGCAGAATTAAAACACAAAAAAATAAAATTAATAGTTTTAAAAAATATTTTTTAAAACTAAATCAGTGATAATATGTAACCAACGTTAAGTTTAAGAAAGTATATTATGTCTGATATTCGCAGCATCTATTTTTACGGTAATAATAAAAGCATCAAATTGGGTAAAAACCCAATCTTAAATACTGTCTTTGAAATTTTTCCAGCCACTAAAACCCCTTTAAAGCGGATTCTTAATCATAACCACCAGTGGGTTAGTAATTGCGCTTTTTACGTGCCTAACGATGTGAAAAGTGAATGGGTTAAAACGGTAACACTTTCAATTTTGACAATCTCAATTATGGCTTCCTTCCGTAATGCAATTGCACAGCAAAAAGGGTTGTCACCAAACGATGAAGCACTTGATGAAGAGGTAGAGAACCTTGTGCCAGATTCGTTATTCAATTCTGCTATTGAATTATCGGATCTTAAAAAAAGTTTATTAGAAGTTCTGCCAAATTTAATGAGCGAATACCTTGCACAAAACTTTGGTGAATACGAAAGCATTATTACAAACGGTGTAGCTAAGCTTTTTATTGATAACCATGAATTTTTGGATAAGCAACTTGATTCTGATGCTGGAACAGATAATCAGATTTCAATGTTAAATTTTACTGACAATGCAGATGAATTATTTCACACAACAAACTATATTTTAGTCCGTATTGCTGATTCAAATGAAAACTTGAAAATCAACTTTACTAACAGCAAACCACATGCAGAACACTTAGGCCGAATTCTGCATACATTGTTGGGGGATGAAAGTTTTGAGATCTCAAAAGGTTCAATTGAGATACCTAATGACGAAGATGGCCAAGAAATTTTCATCTTTGAAAAAGAAACGAACTTTATTGATTTTTACAATTCATTATTGCTGGAAGTTAGTTTTTTTCTAGATCATGCAACAGTCTTAGAGCATATAGAAAAGTATGCACCAATTAACCAAACACTAAGCAGTTTGAGTGAGAATTTAGAAAAGAATATTAACTTTGTCATTTCTTCATTCAAAGAAACTCGCGATCTATCTGCATATTTAGAAAGCCGTGCTCAAATCATAGGGTTAATTCATGAAGCTGCACAAATCGCCAGCATTGAAATACAGCCAGTTGCTCAGGCTAAGGACCTTAAATCGTTAATTGAATCGCATCACCTGGTTACTTTTAATGATAAAGACACCTTTAAACAATTTAATTTATTTTGAGGTGAATATGAAATTTGTTATTAAAAATGGCATTGGTACACGTAAAGTCGAAGTGGATCTCGCATTAGATATACCATTGGTGCTACAAAAATCCATTTCTGTAATTGAGTATGAAGATTTCTTTAAATATTTTAGTGAGCAACATTTTCACATTTGCAAATTTAGAACGTTGAACTTTAAAGATAATAGCGTAGAGGGAAGTAGTAAGGAATTAAATCGCTTTATCTGGCTTGCTATGGCACATCAAGCTTATATGGAGCGTAAAGCTTTACTACCAAGTAAATATATTGCGGATCTAGAAGCTTCAATTTCAAGCATGTTTAATTTAGAGAGCGAATCGCGAGAATGGTACCGAGCTATTCACAAAGCCATAGATGCTTACCTTAAATCACAATTTCCTGAAGCAATAGAGTTTTTACCTTCCAACATTGCACCACTGGATGAAGTGACTAAAATTCTTATGCAAGAAGTACAGCCAGTGATACCAGTTGCAGACGAGCCAGCGAAGCTTTATAGCTGATTCTAGAAATAATTAAGACATAAAAAAACCATCTAAAAATTAGATGGTTTTTTTTGTTTGTGTTTTTATAATTTTGCGAATACTTCAGGATTGTCATTCATAAACTGTTCAATGAAATCATTGTCTAATTCGACATGTTTTGGAAGCTTCTCATGTTCACGAACAATGGATTTTATAGATTCAATATTTTGCTGATTGAAAACAGGTGTTGTACGGCTCTTATAGCCAGTATCAGCCATCGCATAGCGATCATCAAACATACCTGAAGAGGTATTAGAATCGACTTCTGAGTCGCTTATAGATAGTGTTAAGTTGCGGTCTTCAGCTAACTTTAAAATGAATTCGTCAGAGATAAAGTTACGTAGCTCATGCAGCATAGATTCAACTTTATTGTGTTTAAAAAGCACCTTTGCAATTGAACGACAAGATAAGAAACCTTTTGTGATGTTTAGATCTAGTAATTTTTGAGGAATGATTGGATCGCTTTTCTTGTTGCTATTCGCGATCTGTTCAACTTCTTCATCAGTCATAGAAGCTATAATGTTTTTAAAGAAATTGCCATATTGAAACTTTTCAATTTTCTCCAGCATTGTCACTTGTTCTGTATCTAATAAGCAAAAAGAAATAGGTTTAAGCTTGCGTTGGTCGGTTTTGCTTAAACTGCCATTTTGGTTTAAGCGGTTCTCTTTGGTTTTAGCGTTAGTTTTAGAGTTAGTCATTTTAAACACCTTTCAATATGTTTTAAACTTTGGTTAATACCAATAATCATATTATAAGTGGTTTTAGCTAAAATACAAAAAATGAACATTTTGTTTTTTTAAAAAAATCTTTTAAATGTTTTTCGTATATACTATAAGAATATCTATCTTAAAAGGTATAACTCGTGATTAAAACTGATACAGGCGATACGGTTGGAGGGGGTTTAACGAATCCTCAGGATGAAGTTCTAGCATTGTTAGAAGAGTGCTTAAACTCTGAACAATATACAGCTCGTATTACTTATATTTGTGAAGATGGCGGTCAATTAGTAGGTAAAAAGGCAGCTTTAAAGATTTTAAAGGAACAAGAGGACAATGGTTTAATGCTGGTTCCAATACCAGTCTTAGGAAAACAACTAAGAGTCTGGAGTGGTTTAAGTAAAACCAAAATGTCTAGTCACACAGGATTGTACAACAATATACAGTGGTCAAAGTTTGAAAGTGGCGAAAAGTTAATAACAAAGCAAGCGTGGACATTACTTCAACTTAGACTTGGGGTTCATCCAAAATACAAATTGGTTTTAAAAAATGAATTAGATGTCGAGTGAATTATATGTTAGTGAAATTAGCCCTTAGTGGTCATGCTTCTCCAGAAGCTTTAAGTAAATTTGAACGTATCAAAGCGTATGTGCCAGATAGCGCACCTGTTTTGGTCACATACTTTAATAAACAAGTTTTATTAAGTGATCTACTGGTTAATTTTTCTAATTTTTTACCATCGCTCGAAATCACAAAAGATAAAGACATGCTGGTTACGATTAGAGGAAATGAAACACCTTTAGTCGAATTTATTGTCAATTTAAAACTATACAGCATGAAATTAGGCAAACTTTTCTTTGAATTTGAGAATCAATTTAAAGAAAAAGAGCAAGACTTTAAGGGCTTTATTAAACGTCACAAACTTAAAGGTTTTGATCATGCCAATTTTGTTAATTACGTGAAACTAGGTGCATATGATAGTGCTTTAGACATTATCAAACACCAGTACGAAAGCGTTAAAAAAACATTCTTTGTACTGTTTAAAGATCGTTTCACCCTATTAGAAAGCAAGGGTTTTATTTAAGGATATTCTATGGAAATGTTAGATCCATCAAACACAAACCCTGGGCTCTTTTTAGTCATAATGGCTACGGCAATTGGTACCATACTTTTTGGTTTTTTAATTGTCGCTTTAATTGCACGATATAAGTTCAAGATTAGAGTTACGGTATCTAGTTTTATAGCTGCAGTTACTTTATCTGTATTTAGCTTTATATGCTTTGGTTCACTTGGTCCGATGGAACCTAAATACAGTACTTCAGTTGTTCAGCTTTATGCGTTGGGCTTACTGGCTGGTACTTTAATATTAAATATAGTTCTTCTGAAATTATTCAGCCCTAAAACTATTGAACAGTTAGCTTTGAAAGGTTTTAATAAGTCAGAAAATGAACAAAAAGAGCATTACAAAAACATCTTAAAAGAGTTTAAATGTATTACTGATTTGGAAGATAAAAACAAGCTTAATAAGCGCAGTTTTAACTTGTTAAATGTTTTTAAACATAAAGGAAAACAAAATGTTTGATTTTAAGATGAAATCTTTGTGTGTTTTGGCTGTTGCCGGATCTCTTTTAACTGGTTGCGTATCTAGTACTATTGATGGAATGGGTTCTAAACGCAAACAAATCATGTTGTATTCTGAAAAAGAATATCTTCAGCAAAGTACTCAGTCTTACAACAACATCATCACGACTGCTAAACAGCGTGGATTGATTGTGAATAACGCTCAAGTAAATAGAGTAGCAAAACGTCTTATCGCACAAGTTCCACATTATCGAGCTGACGCAGCAAATTGGAATTGGGAAGTTAATACAATCCGAGATAATGAAATCAACGCGTTTTGTCTATCTGGAGGCAAGATCGGTGTGTTGACTGGTTCTATCACAAAAATTAATGCAACTGATGATGAATTGGCTGCACTGATCGGCCACGAAATTGCACATGCTTTACGTGATCATGGGCGTGAAAAGGTAAGTAAAAAGCTTTTAACTGGTTTAGGTGTGCTTGCAGCTAGTTCGGCTGGTCTTGGTGACATGGTTGTATCTGGCACAAGTTTACTAGGCGATTATGGGGTTAACTTACCTGGTTCGCGCAAACTTGAAAGTGAAGCGGATCTTCTAGGTGTTGATATTATGGTTCGTGCTGGTTACAACCCACAGGGCGCAGTCAGCTTTTGGAATAAAGTAGTAGCCCAAGAAAAACAGGGCACTAAAATTGATTTCTTATCAACGCATCCTACTTCAGAAAAAAGAATTGTAGCGATCCAAGAATACATCAACCAAAATTACAGGAAATAATATAAGGAGCTGGTTATGGATATTTACACAGTTATCCGAGTGAGCAAAAAGTTGTTTGACCACGGTTATGTTGTAATACCAGAACACAAAGTAGATTTTAAATCGGCTTTACTGCTCTTAAATGAACAAACCGTTGATGATCGATTTCTAATATCTAAAGATATAGTAGGTGCTGAAATCAGAGGGAATTTTGCCTTAATTGAAAAGGAGGGGAAGTTTCAATTGTTTACCAAAGGAATAGATTACTTTTGTTTGAATGTTGAGCCTGAAAAATCCAGTACTGATCCTAAACCTGAAAAAGAGGTAAAAAAGAGTAAAGTAGTTCTCAAAAACCGTTATTTATATAAAAGTGGCGTGAAGAAGATAGGGGAGCTGGACACGTACAAGAAAAGAAGCGTCAAGATTACGAATGTAGGAAAACCATTTGTACTAAAACAAAAATTGCATGACGTTCCAGATTGGCTTTTTGAAAAGCTAAAAGACCAAGATGTATGTTGGATCTATTTTGAATATGCTGAAGAACAATTATCAGAGGCACCAATAGAAACTGCACCAATCAATTTAAAAAGTGACATTGAAAGTTGTGTTAAATACTTTAAGTTACATGGTGAAAAAACAAGAAAAAAACCAATTATCAATGCTGAAGCACCAGGTAACGTAAACCTATTCAGATATTGTGATTTACGGCGCATTGATCAGGAATTAAAAGTCTTATTTGTTTGTAGTGAAAACTATCTTTGGTTACTGGAACAAAATAGACAAGATCCACTACCTAACATCAAATTAAACAATATTAGTTTTGGCGGTTGGATCATTCCCAAGACGACAAACCAAGATATGTTGAATAAGCTAATAATGTTAGATAAAGAATTAAAAACGAATCCAGATGCTTATCTTCTAAGTGTACGAGAGAGAGATGGATCCGTAAATTTGAACAACTCCTATAAGTGATATTCTGCTCCTCAAATGATGTTATAAACATCAATATATGGAGTATTTTATGGCACGTAGACCAAGAAGAAATCATTCAAATGATTTTAAAGCTAAGGTAACACTTGCTGCGATTAAAGCAGAAAAAACACTTGCTGAATTGAGTGCTGAGTTTGATGTTCATCAAAACCAAATTATTGACTGGAAAAATCAATTGATCTCAGCTTCCTCGCAAGCTTTCGATCAATCAAAAGCTCCAACAGAACCACCCATCGATCTAAAAAAACTACATGCAAAAATCGGTGAGCAGGCATTAGAAATTGATTTTTTAGAAGGTGTGTTGAAGAAACTGGGCCGCTTCAACCACAAAAGTTAACCGACGACTCACTTCAGATTTCAGTATCTAAGCAAGCTAAGCTGCTGAAAGTCTCCCGTGGTTGTTATTACTATCGCCCAAAACCTGTGAGTGCATCAGATCTGAAGCTGATGCGATGTATTGATGAATTACATATGCAATATCCTTTTGCAGGCAGTCGTATGATGCGTGATTTGTTGAATCGTCAAGGACATCATATAGGACGACGTCATACACGTACTTTAATGAAGAAAATGGGTATTCAGGCGTTATATTGCAAACCAAATTTAAGCCAGGCTAATCAAGCTCACCGTAAATATCCATATCTGCTCAAAGGGTTGGCTATTCAGCGCAGTAATCAAGTGTGGTCTACGGATATAACGTATATCCCTATGGCAAAAGGCTTTGTTTATTTATGTGCTGTGATTGATTGGCATAGCCGCAAGGTACTTGCGCATAGGGTATCGATTAGTATGGAGGTGGATTTTTGTATTTCGGCTTTAAATGAAGCGATTGAAAAATATGGTCGACCTGAAATATTTAATACAGACCAAGGCAGCCAGTTTACCAGTGATGCATTTATTGATGTATTGAAATCAAATGGCATTCAAATCAGTATGGATGGTAAAGGTCGATGGGTAGATAATGTGATGGTTGAACGATTATGGCGGAGCGTTAAATATGAAGAGGTGTATCTCAAAGCTTATAGCAGTGTCACAGATGCGAAAAAGCAATTAAGTGCATATTTTGAGTTTTATAATTTGAAACGACCTCATTCGAGTCTAGACAAAATGACACCAAATGAGTTTTACTATGATCAGCTACCCCAACAAAACAAGGTGGCTTAACTAGAGCGGAATATCACTTATAAATACGCTTTTAGTTGTTCAAACAAGTGGGACCACCTCTAGAGTAAAGTACTCTCGTACAATAACTATTGTAATGCTACTAATTAAGTTGCTTAAATCTAAATAATTAAACATAGCTGCAAACATGAATCTCAATTTTTTATTCGGCTTTATCATAATTATTGTTGGCGGTGGTGCAGCAATAGTTGCGCTTCGTTCAATGTTAGAAAATGAAATTTTTATGAAGGATAGTATATGGCTATGAATAATTCTAAATTCGATAAATACTTATTGCGCTCATTTTTAAAAAATACTGGACTTGCAATAATTTCAATTAGTGCAATAGCATTGGTTATATTTGCATGTTATGTGGTTTATATAGGAATAGGAAAAGCATCAACTTATGTATTCAATAACTTTGTACTAACTCTAAAAACTATTGGCTATATCGTATTATTTTTAATCGCTTTAAATTTAGTTATCTGTTTTATTGAAAATGTTATCAAAGAAGCCAATCAAAAAAGGAGTGAAGATAGTTCAGAAGATAATGTATGAGGGTAATAAAAAGTATCATACTGGCTTACTCTCAACACTTTGATTTTTTGGTCTTTATCTCCATCAAGTGTATTTTCTAAAATATAGTATGAATCTTTTACCCTCATACACTAAGGGGTTAAGAAAGGTTTCGGCAAGAAACGCCCCTCAACAAAACACCTACGATAAAAAAGTTTTAGTGATCGTGGTGATCTGTATCAATTACGTCATTATTGTTTGCATTAAACTTAGCCTGCTCTTTATAAAAATTATAGTCGGCATTGTCGTATACAAGCTCTTTTGGGTAAGGGATACCCATTTCATCAAGCTTTAAAGCGTAATAATGCGGTATTGGCTTGGTTGGATTGAAGTATGGTTCAGGGTAGTACTGAGTAACGACTTTAGCGGAGTAGGAATTAACGAGTTGATCTACATCGCTTTCTATTGTTTTTTGTTGGTCATTGTAATAAGAGTCAACAAGCTCTTTGTCTGAGTGGCTTGCTGCACAACCTGAAAATATTAAAGGTATTAAAATAGCGATAATTCTATAATGTTTCATTTTAAATAGGCCCAGGTGTAGTGTATATTTAATGGAACGTTAAAATACTTTTGATTATACATGACTTTTAAAGATGCTGTAACACCACCTTTTAGCAGAGGAAAAAGAGAACATAAGTTCTTGGCTAAAATGTTAAAATCTGAAAAAGATAAGATTAAGCTTTATACCAAAAGTTTAAGAAAAATTACTTTTAATGAGCTTTTAATTAGAGCAACTTTAATTTTAGTTGTGGTTTTTGCGTTAAGTTTTTGTATCTTTGGCGTATACCTATCTTTGAACGGTTTATTCTCAAAAGATGTGCATTTAGGAATGATTGGCATTATAGGTGATAGTAGTAGAATAATATTATGTACCATCTCAGCTATATTGTGCGCGGTTACAGCTTTCAAACTGTTTAAGAAAGCAAAAATTGACTGGAAAGAACATCAGTCATCAAAACGATATGCCAAAGCAATAACGAAAGAGTACCAGTCATTAAATAATTTGATTTTGGAACAGATTAAACAAGATAAAACAGGCAGTTATTGGCTGAACAGCAAAGAGATCCTGAGCATAACAGAGCAATACGAAGATAACATAAATGAAAACACAAAAGATTATCTGGTAAGTTTTACGCAAGATACGACTAAAAAGTATGTTAGGTTTTACATATATAATAATTCGCATATCTCTAATGGGTATACCAATGTTTTACATATACACTCGACTACTTTAACAATTTATTCACACTGTCTAAGTTATTCGGATTCGTTGAGTGTTAAAGACCTTTTAGATATTTCTGTTAAAAGTATTTGCATAAATTATTAGTTTTACTATAATACTTTTAAGAACAAAATTTAAATGTTTCTTACGACATTAAAAGAATGGGAGGCTTATAGCTTCCCATTTTTCTTTTTAAAATAACTATTATTTTTCTAAAACATCATTTGCCTTTTTCTCAAAACCCTTAACTTCTGCTAAAAGTTCTTCATTTTGGGCCATTGTGTCAGTAAAGGTCTGTTTCGAGAATTTAATGAATTCCAATGCATCATTGATCGATTGCTCTTTGCTTGGCTTCACGTACTTCGGGAGCTTATTGAATTCAGTATCCACATTTCTTTTGATCGCAGAAAAGTCTTTATCAAGCGACTCGAATGCTGCACTGGTTGACTCAAGCTGTATACGTTCAGAAACTCTATGGTCGATGTTTTGGAACACCAGGAACACACATACAAAAACTAAACTAGCAATTAAACTATTTTTTAGAACAACTGTATCCATTTTAAAACCCTTTAACATTTCTTTGATATTTTTAGTATAATCACTTTAATGTCTTTAAAATTTTTTTAAAAAATATGTCTAAAGCCTCCAACGTTGAGCTCTTAAACTTTTATAGTCTTGTTAAAGTACCTTTTAAATATGCTCACAAAGAGGTGTTGTTCTCCATTTCTATTTTATATTTTAACGGTAAAACTAAATCATACGTTCATTATCACAAATTTGAAGATGAAGAATTGCAGACTGTTCTAGGGTATGTGGTTTCGGAGAGTCTGGCGTGGACCTTTGGATCTTTGAAAACTGATAAATTCACTGTTAATCAGAATTTTATTTTCAATACTGTGCAAGAAGTGGAAAAAAGCCTTAAAGAACAAATAAATGCTGTATATAAAAGCACGGGTATAAATGCTAAGTTTTCCATGCAATATGCCTTAAAGGATAAGCCATCTGCAGAAAACAACGACTTATTAGAGAAGATATTTGCGATTGATAAAATGCTACCATTTGCTTTTACATTTAATATTAACGGCGGTTATGAAGTTGCATTAAAAGAATGTTCGTTAAAACTAATTAATGATATTGGGTTTTTCGCTTAAAAGTCCTTAAACTATTAAATACCACTTCATTAATACTTATTTTTAATTATAATGTGGGGTATTAGTAGTTTTAAGTTAGGTCATTAAGTAGTGAATAAGAAAACCCTTACCATAGCGATATTGTCAGTTTTACTATTTGGTTGTGATAAGTTAGAGCCTTCAAATACTGATACTGCATCTCAAGAAGAACAAATAGATCCCATTGAAAAGAAAGTTGAGGAACAAGTTCGCAAATATGATGAACGTGTTACCACTTACAATCCATCTAACTACAAATTACCTCAATCAAGCCTTTCTACCACCAACCACAAAGTAGCGTGTAATTTTGGTGTAGGGGGAGATCTACCAGCTTTGGCATCAAATGGCATGTTCTCACAGCCGTTATATCGTATTGAAGCTGAGCAGATCATGGATAAAGTTCAGGGCGATGTGATGTATGCCCCTTATTCAATCGCAACATCTGTTGAGGGTGATGTTTTATATGAATCTGAAATTGATAGCTTTGATCGACAGCTAAATACATTACGAAGTTATCAAATTAAATCATCTGAACAAAATATCATTTCGTCATCTGGCTTTTACACCAATTCAAACAAAGCTGTTCGTATGGCACCTATCCGCAGTTACCCGGTTGCTTATGTGAAGCGCTTGGACGGCGATATTGTTTCTACATCTATGTTTAATGATGCATGCGACAAAGAAGTAGGTGTACGTAACTACAAATGGCGCGAAATTGATGTGTCGGGCAAACCATATGCAAGTTTAGCATCCACTGTATCTGAGCAAATTGTTCGGGTGAATCAGTTTGGCATGTTCACCAGTGCATCAAATTTTTACAGCTACTTCAGTAGTGAGTTTGGCAACTTCTTGGATGCAAATAACAAGTTTAGATCCGCATTGGAGAAATCAGGACGTTTCCCTAAAGGTTCAAAAATCTACGTTCCATCTGAGATTAAAACGACTGATGAAACACTGGTGATTACGAAGAACCCTGAGCTTGAAATTACAGACTTCCAAAAAGACAAGGTTTTAGAGGCATACAACAAAGAGGCCAAAATACGGAATCTTGGCCAGATCGTATTCAAGGTCTACAACCTCAAAAACAATACTGTTTTCTATACACCATGGAATGAAACCAAGCACCGTGAAGCGGTCGAGTTTGAACCTATTGTTGTTATCGATGGCAAGGCTTATTCAGCAGTTTGGCATGTTCCTAATACTTTGACATTCAATGATTCGACCAGTGCTGGAAACTTAACGTATTACAACGCTACGGCGCATAACGCATTCGTCAATGCTGTTAAAGGTATATACCAAGGTCAGCAAAGCATGGTTGGTACAGAGCACGAAGATGATACCGAATATTCAATGAAGACTGCAGTTGAATACCAGAAAGCCCAGGCAGAGAAATAATATGGAATTAAGCACTATTGAAAAGAATACCGAAGCTCAAGACATTCAATCTGATGCGTATGACCAGCGTGTACATTCAGTATTGATAGTACCTGAACATGCCCTAAAAAAAATTGAGTCGATGATTTTGGCTACTGGTCATGTACAAAGTGACAGTACCAATCTTTTAGAAGTTTTAAGGCCAATGCCTGAAGAATTCAGAAAAGACGTTGATAACACCGAATTTACAGAAAAAGAAAACGGCGACATCGGTGATGCAGCCGTGGTCATTGTTGATGGTTTGATTCACGACACAAAACGCGGTGTTTGGATCTCTCAAAATTGGGGTTGTGGTAGTCCTAAATTCACCAAGCTTATTCAGGCTGGAGCTGAGCCACCAATTGAACTGATTGCCAAAAATAAGGGGGATAAGTTTAGTGCGACTTTAACGCACGAATTTCAAAAAGCGTATGAGCGAATGGGTTATACCCAAAAACAGGTCGGTTTTATACACATCCTATCAAATGGTGCACCAACGACTTTCTTTAACTACCTGAGTGACGAATTGCTGTGCAAACTGGAATTCATATCAGTAGACAACAACCGTTTAAACGCCTCACAAACTAACTTTTACAGTGCCGTAGAGCGAGGATCTGTTTCAGATTGGGGAGTGAGCTATCACAGAAAACCTTTTAACTTAGAAAATTACCCGATCAATTCTCTATTGGTGTCGGGATTAACAATAACTTTTATTTTGTACCTGATTTACAGCTATCTTTTTGGAGCTTAATAACAAATGAAATATTTAAACAGACCATCTCAAAACCGCGAAAACCATCATTACTTTAATCAACAACAGGGCGACAATAGAAAACAGCACAATCCGAACCATCATCACCACTCTATTAGCTTAAATGATGTATTTCGGTCGTTATTAGCCCTTACTCAACTAGACAAAGACATCCCGACATTGATCAAGCTTTTTGAAGAACAAGGGCTTGAAATATGCGAAACGCGTGTACGCACTTGGTCAACACCCGTGCATATCAACAATAGACCAATACCACACATTATTTTTGTTGGCTTTATGAAATTACTTGAGCGCATCAATGCTGAAGCGAAACTCAAAGATATTAATCTGTTTGATCTGTCAGAGATCTTGGACGATATACGCAACTAACAATTATGTGGTTTAGCTATGACTGAAGAAATAAATAGTAATGAAAAAAAAGATGGTCCTATTACGGATGTAGGTAAAAAGTTTGCTGGTGCACGTAAAGACAACCCATCACCAGACTTCTCAGGCAACATGAATGGAATTAAGTCTGACAGCCTAGTGACTAAAAAGGAATATTGGCAAAAGCCTGATTTTAGAGCTGATGCCCAATCTGGCCATAAACCTGTAAAACATGCACTATTATTTTCTTTGGTCTATGCAAACTTAACCAACAAGCCTTTAGGGGGCGGTTGGTTTAGCATAGGTCAAAAGCAATGGGATGATGCCTACATTGCTACGCTACACTTCTTAAAAAACAAATATGAAAGCTCACACTACGAACGTTTAGAACAACTGACAGACGACTTTAATGCGTACATGACCGTTAAGTTTGGTGCTGGACGAAGTGAAAAAGATATTTTAGAACGCTACTCAGCTGGACGACATACCAATCGCAGAGTTAAACACCCACTATCATTTAGTTCAGACACACGTTTACGCTTAAAAAACTTAATCCCTTTAGGATGGCCAGACGATCGTGTACTTGATACGGATAATTATGGTGCCAAAAAATTATTAAACACTGAGACTGGTCAACATAAGTGGTATGCCGTTAAATCCATTTCAGCAAAGCGGTTTCAAACACTAGATGATTGGACGGAATACGACACATTCAATGCAGCACTAGAAAAAGTAAAAACATTTTTTCAGCCAATTTTAGATGAACGAGTCATAGAACCCAAAAAAGGACGCGCAAAACCACCCAAAAGACCGCGCTACGACAGAGTTGAAGTGCGCGAGGGTAAGGACCATCGAAAGGGTGAAAACATCGATAGCCAGTTGCTTATGGACTATTTCAAATTTTCTGGAGTCGAGTTCGGCAATTGGGTAAATCAAAAGGAACGTGCATGGTTTCTGAATTGCACGTATGACTCACTAATGGATCTTGTCGAACTTCTAGGTCTACCCGTTACGTTCGCATCTTTAGGCGGTAAGCTAGGAATAGCATTCGGTTCGCGTGGCACAGGCGTTGATAGCGCAGCAGCTCACTTTGAACCAGGTAATATGCTTATTCATTTGACCAAGACGCAAGGTGTTGGAGCACTAGCCCATGAGTTCGCGCACGGATTTGATTGTGTTTTGGCAAAACGAAACGGACTCAATAATAACTTTTTTAGCGAATACTTTCTTTACACCAGTAAAGGGCGTTACTCAGTACAGAATCATCAAGAGTCAGCATACAAACATCTTAAAGATGGCCAGACTGCAGATAAGTTTATCAAGCTGGTTAATTATCTTACTTTTAAGTCAACCAAATACCTTGATTACGAAGAAAGACAAGGCGGTACGGGCTTTATGAATAACGCCATGCACCTAGATCAATCACGGTCAATGTATTGGTCACAGCCAACAGAAATCTTTGCCAGACTGTTTGAATGTTGGGTGACGGATAAGCTGGCTGAAAATGATCAACAAAATGGGTTTTTGGTGCACGGCACAGAAGAGTCGGCAAATAGTTGGAATATGAAGTTAAGCGCATATCCAACAGGCAGAGAACGGGCAATTTTAGTTGATTTGATGGATGATTGGCTAAAAGCATTAGTGAGGTCGTGGACGAAATGAATGCAATCACTAAGACCTCAAAAAAAGAACGGATCTTATTCAATAATCCCAAAGCAACACGACTTTACAGGGAAGCAATAACAGAGCTTATTGCGTTTAAACCTTGGGAAGTTAACGCCACTGAGAATATGCTTACGATCTGCAACACCTACCGCTATGTCGTGAATAAACGTTGTTGTTTAGGGTTCGAGTTTTGGTGTTACGACCGAAGCGAAAAAGAATGGGTACGTGTTAAGCCCTCAAGCGGTCGCCACAACTATGGGAAAAACTGGTGCAAAACAAATGACAAAAACAATGGTCTACAAGGCAGTAAAACGAGCAGATTTTGAGTATTCAAACGCAGCGCGTGGATACGTGTATCGGGGAGAGAAAATATCTGATGCTGAAGCGGAAAAACTAAAGCATAAATGGGCTAAAAAAGACCTGATGGACAATGCAAAAAAAGATGGATCGTTCACACCAGAATCATTAGAAATGTTCAAAACCTTGGTGAATCATGTATCACCACGGGAGTTGACCGCCAAACAGCAAGCTTTGACATACCATAGCCTTAAACGCTACACAGATTGCGTATTTAACCTTTATGAAGTCACCGCTAAACAAACACCTCCAGCAAAACTAAAACGACCGTACAGCATGCCTAGACTGGATGGTACGGATAACCCTTGGAACCAAGGCAAACGAGAAAACGATGTCTATATATACAAGGGGATTGAGTACAAAGGCATTGAAGCGGAAACAGCAATGCATAAAGTGGTGATTGCATCAGAATTAACGGCAATTGCCGGATTGGATAATCAGTTAGCGAATCTGGCCAACGAAACAGGTGTAGCGTTGTTTTCAGAATTTATTGAAGTTGCACACCAGAACAATGATTTAAAGGATTTAACATATGTAGTTTTTGATTATGTAAAACATCTAATTGTGACGATTGATCGCTATTTTGATTTAAAACTGAAATCTAACGTGTCGGTCAGTATTTCAGTGAACCGAGTAGCTGGCTATTCAAGGTATAGCATAGTTCAACGGAAATAGACGCACGAACGCAACCAGTGACATTACATGTGTCGTCAATGACAGCTTATGTGTCTCGAACGTGCACGTAATTTTGGATTGATTGGTTTGAATGCAGAAAATGTAAATTATGCAAAGTAACACCATGAATATAGCTGATGATTGTACGGTAGTACGTAGACCGTATCAAAGAATGACGACAGCTAACATGCTTAAGATTTGTTATAATAAACAAATTGTTAGTATCTAAACGACACATGAGCTGTCATTTTTTGGAAATTGCGACTACCCTATTCATTTTAATTCGAACTTTAACTTATGTTCACCTGAAGTCTAGTTAATAAAACTTTTAATAATTTTATTTATTATTTTCAATAACTTATATAAATAAAAAAATAATTATAAATTTTTGGTTCATGAACCTAATGAATTTATTGATACTTTTATAAAATAGAGTTAATTTGTCCGAGAGATATGGGTAGATATCTATTTTTGGTCTTTTTAGTGATTAGAGATATGACCATTGTCATCAAATTTTAAGGAATTCCTTAAGTTTTTTTCTTATAATTCAATAAAATAATTTTGAATACTCAAAAATTAAATGTAATATAAGTCACATTATGAACCGTTAAGTGAAATACGTTTTGCTTAAACGAATGATTGAGTTAGATCATCTAAATGATGATCGTGCTAGAAGACTCAGGTTTTACACCAAAATATTTGGCAGACTTTATTTTAAATACAATCCTAAACTGAATATAAAAAACCTTCGGAGGGCTTATTTGGCCAAACTAACCATCAACCTGAAAAAACTAAATTCTTACGCTAAGTATTTTTTCTAAAAGACACCGTACATATAGCATTACTTTATGTTAATAAAAATTTAGCATCATTTTTGACGCTTATTTGTTGTATGTGCAAAAGCAAGACATTTTAAATAAAGAATCTTTTAATATGAAAGTTACATATCCAGAGACAGGTATATACGAGCACGAACTCAAAGCAATTGATAAGATTAAAAAGGTCTTTGATCGTGGCGAAAAAACTAAAAACTGGCGAGCATATGCTGGTTTTGAATTTATGCATAAAAATGGAAAAAAAGCAGTAGCGAAAGGTAGTTCTGAGAAATTTGAATATGATCTCCTAATTATTACTCATGCAAACATTTTGGTCATTGAATTCAAGGACTGGAACGGTAAGGAAATTACAAAAGTTGCAGGAAAATGGTACGTAGGTAATAAAGAGCAAGATTCATGCCCTGTAGCTAAAAATGTAAAAAAAATGCAAATTATAGTTAATAAACTAAAGGATAAAGTTTCAGAAAAGAAAGCTAAGGGCATTACATTTCATTACCAAAGTGTTTCTCACTTTGTTGTCATGTGTGGTAAAGCAGATTATTCGCGCCTGCCTCCAGAAGATTTAGAGCACATTCTTTCGATAGATGAGTTTATACAATTAGCTCAACAGAAGAATTTTAATAATATGTTCCGCAAGCATCTGGAACGTGATGGTCGCATATATGATATTAAAAAAGAATATCACGCCATTATTGATGAAATTTTTGCGCCTGACCAAATTCAACCACGCTCTTTGATTATTAATAATCATGAACGAGGTGACTTGATCTTACCGCATCCTAAAAAGATTTATAGCGAGTATAAAGCGCATTCATTGACCATCGTTGGTGAAAAATCTTTAATGCGTTGTTGGGATTTTAATGAATTCAAGTTGAGTAACTCAAGAATGAGTCAGCCTCAACATCGATTCAACTTGATCTGCAATGAGCGCCGGGTTTTCCAAAAAATTAAAACAGAAAAGCCTGATCTTTATCAAAGTTGTTTGCACCCGATTACAAACCCAAGTCTTGATGACATGACATCAAAATATAATGAGTTGTATGAGTTGCCTGAGAACAGCTATCGAGTCAACGAATTCATCGGCGCTTATGCTGAGAAAATGTCTGAATCTGAGAAATTGGATTTATTCCAGATTTTGCTTGGTAAATTTAATCACCTACATCAAATGGGAATTACTCATGGTGATGTGGGTGATCATAGTGTGTGGATCTCTTATAAAAAGGAGATATTGCTATCCAATTTTTCGGCAGCAAATGATCAAACACAGCCCTCGAAAATTGACCCTGAACTGGCTAACGAACTCCCATTTTTGAATACAACAGCTCATCTTCCGAATCTTGCGCTGACAGCTGCACAAAAGGATGTGTATTGGTTAGGGCAGTTAATCCTTCATATTTGGAAGAATGCTCGACTGAGCCCACGTTCATTGAAAAAATTTAGTCTTGAGGAGCGAGATCAGAACCACTGGTTAGAGCGTATTTTAACACGAGCTTTGACAGGGAAATATGATAATGCATGTGCAGTATTCCAAGATTTCTTAGCTCAAAAACCTGCTGAACAAGTTAGTTATGAACTTGATGCAGATGTACTGAATCCATATTTAAATCAGACAAATACCTATATCAGTTACCCGATATTTGGCGCGCCTATTGATGCTAACCAAAATTTTACACTCTATGCATCAGGCAACATGTTAGTCAAAACATGGATGGGTAAAGTTGCATCTGCAATGACAACTTATCAAAAGAGTTGTTTTAAGCGATTCTTTGAAGAACTTAAAATGACGCAGGCTCTCAATTTGCCATACCTTCCTAAGATTATTGATTTTGGTTTATCAACTAGCACAGCATGTGTGTATCTAGTAACTGAAATGGTAAAGGGTGAAGCTTGGTCAACGGTTATTGAGGGCTTAACTGAGGATGAAAAAAATGAACTTTCACTTCAGTTATTGCATTCTCTGAAAAAATTTCATGAGCATGGCTTTCAACATGGAAACTTGGATGATGAAAAGATTCTAGTAGATAAAACAAACTTGAAAGTTAGTTTTAATGATTGCTTCCATCCTGAAGTACCACAACCTGATTCTTCTAATGCTTATTTCCCATCTGATATTGAAGATCCAACAGTCATTCAGTGTGACAACTTTACTGCATTGAAATTAATCGCAGATCTATACGATATAGACTTGGCTGTGGATGATGTGGCTTCAATGGATCCTACTTTATCCTGGCTAAATACAGCCTTGAGCATAGAAGGAATGGAAGATCCAAGTGTACGCTATATTGATAATTCTCGCTTTATAGAGGCATTTGAATGTAAGGGTGCTATTGTAAAAGAAGCTCCTCAGATTAGTATTTATACAAGTAAGGTTGAGACGCCCTTTACGATTTATCCCGAAAACGGCAAAGTTTATATCCAACTTGAGGCAGCAAGTGAGGGGGATTTTCGATTTACACTTAGCGGAATCAATGGCATGTTAAAAGGGTTTTATAAGCCCCATGAAAATCAATTAAGTTTCCTTGATTTTGTCAAAAAACAAGACCTGTGGTGGAAGGCTAGTAGGGATGCAGATCTGACTATTGATGTTAGCATTGAAGTCCACCCGATATCTGGGATGAGTAAGCGTGACAACATTGTAGAGTTAAATGACTTCTTAGCAAAAGATCAAAACTTTAAGGATGCTATTGAACAGTTTAAGCAAGCACAGCTCAAAAGGACTCAAGAGAAAGAGGAAACATTACGGGCTCTGCGTGAACAAAAAGCATTACAAGAAGAGATAGGCGATGTTATAGCTACTGATGAGCTTATGGCACAGCCAATGAGTCATCTGCCTACACATAGCCACTTAATTGATATTGAAACGAAAGAGTTGTGGAAAAAAGTCATGGCGACTGAGCGTCATGCACATCCTACAATCACTCTGTCTGAGCCGTTAAAGATAGTTTCGAGCAAACATTTTAAAGATTCAAAGAGTGCTATTGCATACTATGACTCTGCAGAAGATGTTTCAGCTAAATTTTCAAAGACCGATAAAGTCGATGTAATGTGCACTAAAGAAACTGGGGCGGGAGGTGATTACACTTTCTGCATAGGTACGGTGAATATTGCGCAATCAAAAGTCGGAGAATTGTGGATCGATTTTTGTAAAAAAACAAATGAAGTTCCTGAAGAAGCAACACTGTTTCTACAAAGCAAGGCAGATAAGTCATCTAATCGGAAACGTGCAGATGCTCTGACAAATATTCTGAGTAATAAGGCTGTCATTGAAAATCTCGTAGATTACTTTGAACCATCATTAGTGATTGAAGCAAAAGATTATGAGATTGAAGTGCCTGATGAAGATCTAGATCACTATAACAAATACAAAAATGGGGAATTGGTTAAAGCCCTCAATCCATTACAACGTAAAGCGTTCCGTAATGTGCTTAAGTATGGACCTGTATCACTATTAAAGGGACCACCAGGAACCGGCAAAACTGAATTTATCTCTATACTGGCTCACTATCTCTATGATAAACAAAATGTATCTAACATCTTAATTGTTAGTCAGTCGCACGAAGCTGTAAATACAAGTGTTGAGCGTATACGTCAGCTATGCACAGAGTATGACACACCATTAAGTATTGCTCGAATAAGCAATAAAGAGAGTGCTGTGTCTCCTGAATTAAAAGATGTCTATACAGGCTCAATTATTACGAGCCAGATAGAGCTGTTTAAGTCTAATATTAAAGAAAGAGTGCTTGAGCTTGCAAAAGATTTATCACTTGAAGCTGAATACTTGAGCGATCTTTATGAAATCAGAGTCACTATTTTAAATAGTCTTAAATCTGCGTATCAGTCAATCGACCAAGATGATCTTGATCAAAAGTTTAGTTTCTCATTAGAAGAGTATACCCAGGCTTTCAAATCAGCAATGCATAAGCTGAAGAGCATGTTTGACGGAAATCAAGACTTTTGGGATCAACTGGAAGACTGTATCAATGATAAAGAGATAACAGTATTAAACCAGTTAAATAAGATCGACATGATTACGTTCGCAGCACTTAATCAATACTACGGGGTATCTAATGAGGAAGGACTTAAAGCGAAAGCCTTGATCAATATTGCCCTAGATTATGAACCATTAATTGAAAGCCAAAATGCTAATTATGAAAGTTTTCTGGTCAAAACAAGGCAATTAGTCTGTGGCACATGCGTTGGTGTTGGCCAACAAAGTATTGGAATCGCCAATCACGTATTTGATTGGGTGATTATTGATGAAGCAGCACGTTCAATCGCTTCAGAATTGGCAATTGCAATGCAGTCAGGTGCACGTATTTTATTAGTTGGGGATCAAGACCAACTTCCTCCACTATATTCGAGCGATCATATAAAGGCTTTAGCTAAGCAACTTAAGATATCAGATGATGATTTGGAAGATAAATTACAAAGCGACTTTGGCCGTATCTTTAATTCACATTATGGACTAAAGGCTAGTTCAGAACTCTTGTCACAGTACCGAATGAGTCCGAGCATCGGCGAATTAGTTTCAGACTGTTTTTATGAAGGAAAACTTGAAACTGAAGTTGTCGATTCTCGTGGTTTAAGTGATGAAGAGCTGAAAGAAATTAAGTTAAAGCGGATTGTGCCTGATAACTATGCATCCGACATCGTAATAGAATTGAATTCAACAGTTACTTGGGTGGATACTGGGAATGCTGAGCATTTCAAAATGGAGAAAGGTAGTAGTATTTATAACCCACATGAAATTAATGAAATTATCGATTTTCTTCAGCGGATTGACCAAGACAAACTCTTGTTAAATAAATTAGTGCCAGAGCCTGATTCCCTTAAAGAGCCTGCTATTGGTGTAATTTGTACCTATGCTGAGCAAAAAAACCGGTTAAGAAAAGCCTTCTCTTTGTGTGAAGTGTCAGATGCATTGAGATCAATTGTGCGTATTGATACGGTGGATAGTTATCAAGGTAAACAGAATAAGATCATCATTCTCTCAGTTACGCGAAATGATCCAACTAAGTTTCCTGCATTTTTGAAGTCACCAAATCGTGTGAACGTGGCTTTATCTCGCGCAATGGATCGTCTTGTAATCTTTGGTGCGTCAGAAATGTGGCAAGGAGTCAACAGTAACTTACCTTTAGGACGCGTATTAAATTACATCAAGTGCCGTGAAAATCAGACTTTAGAATATCGATATATTTCAAAACGCGCCATTGTCAAAATAGTACAAAACAATCCGCACATTAATAAAAATAGATCAAAAAAATATAGAAAGGCAGGGGTATAACTCATGGAAAATTCACTAAGAAGCTATCATGACGTAGATGTTACATTGCCATCACAACTATTCAATGTGGCATTTAGCTATACCACAACAGATACCTTAGATTTTATTGATTCTATGGTATTGCGCCTATTGGTAATTGCACCACTTTCTGCTGAAAAAATAGCGCGGTTCTTAGGGTTATCTAATCATGAAACAGATGTGCTATTAACTAAATTATTAAAACAAATGCAGATAAAACATCTTGAAGATGATCGATTTGCTCTGACTCAGCGACTTGAGAAAGCATTCTCGGATGTTTGTGCAATTCCTTATGTAAATAAGATTGAGGACAATATTCAAAAGATGAGTTTTGAGATGATTGGCTTGAATCCTGAGCCAGTTAATCCCAACGCATCTGACAATGGGGCAAATTCAATTAAATTAGATGCTTCTAACCAATACCTTTCAAATGGTGAGTCTTTGGTTAGTAAGGAGTTTCAGAAAAATTTTCGATTTTATTTCAGCCAAGGATTAGTTAAGTTGAATCCATCAGTGGATGAAAAGAAGCTGCAACTGTATAAAATGAGCCAAGTGGAAAAATTGCGAGACCATTCTCGTCGTTTTACATTACCATTGACGCTTGATGAGAATTATACACCTACAGAGATTAGTGATTTTAATCACATGGAAAATCTTAACAAAATCGAAGATTCTCTTTACGCTGCTCTTAGATCAGCTAAGAAGCCACAAAATATTGAGGATATTCTAAAGGTACTCCATGAATTAGATATGGAGGATACTTTTTCAGTTGAATCTATTTTTAGCGAGAATAAGCTTAATTTAGATCGCTTATTTAAGCTAGAACACAAATCCAATGAATACTTTATCGGGCCAATATATTCTAAGGAAAATTCAGACCTGTTTTTCAAAACAATCAAACAATATCAAGACCAGAATAATGATGATAAACAGCTGTATTGGTTAGCTCCATCAGATGAATTTTGGGGTAAGTCAGATAGATTTAGTGATTTTATTGATCGTTTATCGACAACCACAATTACCAAAAACTTTAAATGCTTCTTACCAGTGGCATACAGAAATGATAAACAATCAATCGCAAGTTATAAAAAACTAATCACAGCTGAGGCAGGAGCCAAGCACTTTCTAACGTTTAAGGAAAGTAGTGTAGTTTTTGACGGTAATTTTGAGCTTTTGGTTATGAAAGACTCTTTTTGTGTTTTGATTATTCACGTTAGTGATTCATCCACAAATATTTTAACAACAGTGCCTGTGGGTATTATTGTCAAAAATAAGGCTATTGCCCAATCGTTTTATAAGTTTTTTGAAGACTTAGAGAACGATGGAGAGAACTTCTTTGGTTTATTAAATTCTAAAAAATAGAATAATCATCTTAAAAAGCTAGCAGATTTGCTAGCTTTTTTAAACTCAAATTAGAGTGGCAACAATCCAGACCAGACATTTCTACTTTGAAGTGGCTTTGTTGCACAAAGATTTGAAATGCAAAGCGCCCCTAATTGAGCCAAATTTAAGGCGTAACTTGGGTAAGTGGTCGACCTAATTCCGTAAATCTGTTAAGGACTGCTACACGTGCATGGATCTCATTCACTTGGCTATCAAAACTCCTTGCACTGAGTTTATCTCCTAATAATTTGATGCAATGCATCTTAGTTTCAACCAAACTTCGCCGATGATAGCCTGACCATTTTTTCCATAGTGTCCTGCCTAAACGTTTAATTGTTCGAAGTAATTCATTTCGCTCTAGCGAGCTACTCTTTGTATCTTTCCATTTTTTCTAGGTGGAATCACCGCATGCGCTTGCCGATCTGCAATGACCTGACGGCATTGCTTGGTGTCATAAGCCCCATCGGTATAAACAGAGTCAATCCGCTCATCTTGTGGAATCTGATTAAGTAAATCACCAAGCACCTGTGAATCACTGACATTATTGGTTGTAAGCTGAACTGCTCGTATTTGTAGGGTTTTAGCATCTATACCAATATGAAGTTTACGCCATTGGCGACGATATTCAGGTCCATGTTTCTTGCGTTTCCATTCGCCCTCACCTAGAAACTTCATGCCTGTAGAGTCCATGAGTAGATGCAGCCCATCGCTACTTTTTTGGTAGCTGATTACAATATCAATATGCTTTTGTCTTCTACAAAGCGTGGTGTAATCTGGAGCTATCCAATTTAATCCGCAAAGTTTAATCAGACTTTGCACAAAGCCAGTGACCATACGTAAAGACAGACGGAATAAGGATTTAATCATTAAGCAGCATTGGATGGCTGCGTCGGAGTAGATTTGATTTCGCCCTTGTTTGCCTTTTGATGGAGCATATCATTGCGTAGCAGGATCAAACCAAATGGCAATATTTCCTCGACTCATGAGTGCTCGGTTATATGCGGGCCAATTGGTTGTGCGGTAGATTTTGTGTGTAGGCTTCTTCATTTGAAAATTATATCGCTGAAAAACCCTTTACAGATAGGTTTGTGCAACAAAGCCATTCAGAATTGAAATAGAAAAATTTAAAAATAAATAACTTGGAAATAGATTTTATGATAAAATTCAATCAGCTATATTAATTTCTACACTTATGTCTGCACTACAAAAAATTAATGAAGATATGATAGTGAATCTTCCTAAGGGTGATTTACACGTTCATTTAAATGGAGCTATTCCAACAAATTTAGTTAAGGAATTATTAGCAAAAAATACAAATGGAATTCCCTCAAATTTTGATATTAATAAAGATTTAAATATTCTCGAACCACAAAAAAATCTGCAAGATTATTTAAAACCATGGAAAGTCTTAAATTTAATACCTAGATCGCAGAGTGATTTAAATAAAATAGTATTACAAACATTTTTTAGTTTAAAACGGCTTTGTTGTATAAACATTCTTCAAGATACTGATTTTTAAGGATTTGTTTAAATTTTAATCCAAAAATAAATTAAACAAAATCATAGTCTTAGATATTTATGCAACAAAGCCCCATTAGAGCTAAACTCCATTTACTAATGTCATATTTAAATCTAATGGTATGAAAGTACTATCAAATATACTGTTTAAATTACAGCGATTTCATTCTTGCTTCCATTATTTCGAATTTGAAGTCTTGGAACCATTGAATTATTTAAGTAATCATAAATAACCATTTCAGGATGATGCAGATCAAATGCTTGTCCAAACCATATACAAGCAGCATTGGATGCACATGGTAAGACATGAATTTTGGTAATTCCTTTATCTGTTAGACTATGAAATAACGCATGAATATCTTGCATGAAACTTAGTCCTCGTTCAGGATTTCTTGTTGCTCCATTCCCCATATATTCTGGTTTAGCAGTAATATTAATTACCGGATGTCCTAATTCAACAGCCTTATTTTTAGAGGTTTCTGGATCAGCAGTGAGATTCAATCTAATAGTAATTTCAGTACAATCTTCTATTTCACTGAAATTATTAATTTCATACGCTTTGGTTGTACATATAAGATCAGGCCACATCCAACAACTTCCATCCCTATACATAAGCATAGGTATAAATTTCCCTTTATTTCCTAATTTACTTCCTAATGCTATTAGGCATGGCATAGGGCCGAAGCCAAAAATAGCTACTCTCTTATCATCAAATTTAGTTTCCCTAAGTAATTGTTCTGTTTGAACTTCAAATTCTTCTAAAAAATACTTTTTATAGAACTCATCAGCTGAAGCTCTTAAATGAGCTGGTAATGGTTCATGAATTAGTGTCTTATCTTTATGCAAAATAGATTTTAATGGGAGAAGGCAGCTTGCAATATCACGTCGTGAAGGAGACTGAGGAATATTGCGATTCACGGGCCAGAAAAATAAATACACTGGCATAGGAGTAAAGCTTAAAGAATCTAATAAATCTTCGCATTGTGCTGTGAAATTACTTCTCATTTGCGAGAGTCTTGAAGCTGTATATTCTGCGCCAGCAACTTTATCAATTAACCTATGATGTTTTTCACATAATAATAAAATATTCGTTGGATCATCTGATAGTTGATATGAGAAGAAGGGGATACCGCGAGTAGAATTTTCTGATGCTGCAACATTATGAGCTAAAACGCCATATGTACCTTCAAATCCAGTTATTTCATCTATGTTTAATTTTGCACCACATCCTTTAAACATACATCGGCCATGACTTGAGAGATAAATCTGGTTTTTATCTTTTTCAGATAAATCGTTACCCCTACCTGTAAGATGCTCAAAATCAAAAATTCTTTTTATGAAATATTCTAATTGGTTTACAGGGTTTGGTTTTTGTTTAGGAATCTTTCTAGGAACAAAATCTACATCTTTAACTTCGCTCTCTTGAGAGGAGGTTAAATTCCATGTTTCTTTTAACTTTTCAAAATCATGTAGAGTGTGGGCATCAATTATGTGACCTTGAAGAAAGCGTGCATAAATGGAAATTTTTTTGGCAAGCAATCTTCGGACAAAAGTTAAAGTATCATCATAATTGAGAATTATACGGAAAAAACTTTCAGGGCTTTTATTTTTCAATAAGACAAAAATTATATTTTTACGTTCTTCATCAACTAATACACCTAATGAATCTATACAAATATGCTTTAAAATTTCTTCTATATATTTATTTGCATTTGATAAATCATCTATTGCTGATAAAGAAGTCTGTAAACTTAGGGATGGGTCTAGTTGCATTTTCAATTTAACTCAATATAACCTAACAGTTTGATTTTAAAATTTTTTCTACCAATCCAGATTCCAGTTTTTACTCTTCCGATTATTAAATATAAAACTGGGTCATTAAGATTGGTAATGCCATTTAGAACAGTATCTATATCCCTTAAATCGGTTGGAGAGGGTGTTGGTACATCTTCAGGATGTGTATGCCATAGGCCTTGAAAATTATAGAATTTTTTAGATTCGTTCCAAGCTTGTATTAAAGCATATTGGTGGGACTTTGACCTAAAGAAAGACATACGTGTTTGACAGTCTCCTTCCATAGGAGAGGTAAAGCTTTCAATGATTTTAGCTTTAGTTTCTATGTCTGTTCTTCCAATTAGAATGCCACCCGATTCTGGAGAATCTGATTCTAATTGTATAAATTGCTTTAAACTCTTTAAAACATTTGCTTGAATAATAAAGACTTGGCCTGTAGGTGTGTCACATTTAATCCTCCCTTGAGTTATGTATTGCAACATGGGCATACTTCTTTATAAATTTCTTTTAAATTCAATATATTAATTCCATTTGAATTATTTACTGAATTATAAAAAGGGGTAGTAATTATTCCATTTTTATTTGCATTCTGATTGTCGCCAGAAATAGAAACAAATCCTAATTGTTGATTCAGGACATATTCAGAAATATAGCTTGCTAGCTTCATGCAATTTAAAGAAGAGAAGGGGGTAAATGCACCAGCACACCCTGTAATATTTTTAGCAATTAGCTGTCCAGATTGTACATATTTATACATAGGGGTAAGACTTTTATTTGATTTTTCATCAAAATATAAGCAGTTTAAACATCCTACATGTTTATTATTGAAAGAAATAAAATGTCCACCTAAATCATAAGGTTCTAACCAGCCTATTATTACTTGAATGTTTGCACTTATTTCATAAATAGTTTTTACGAGAGAAATCTCAGTAGGAGTATGGCCAATTGCTATGATGATAGTATCAATATCTTCAGTAATTTTTGATTTTATCCAGCTTTCACCATGGCTTACGAATGGAAAAATAGTTAATCCGGGCCTTTCTATTAAAAACTTATTAGCTAAAGAAGTAGATTTATAGGTATTAACATACTGCAAACCTAAAGAATGACGATAAATATTATCTGTTTTTAAAAGCTCTGGATCTATGAAAGAAAATTTATTTACGCCTGTTTGAGCTAATATCTCTGCAATCTTTGAGCCTAAAGCCCCACATCCGATAATCGCTATATGTCTTGTTTTTTTCTCTTGCCCCGTTCTATTTAATAAATAATCTATCCACGCTCTTTGTGTTAAAGAGACTTTAAAGCCTTTGAAGGATACTTTTTCTTTGAAAGAATACCAAATGGCATAATAAAAAATCACATAAGCAAATCCATGTTCATTTGGAATTCCCACTAGGGCATAATGATTGCCTTGTTTTAACAAAGATCGTTTGTTCTCATTAGAGAGGGTATTAACAATTTTTAGAAAATAGTCCTCATTAAAATAATCTCCTATATCTGGTATGGGGAAAACAGAAGCATCTTCTAATAATATCTTATGAATTTTTACTTTTGTGAGCTGGTTGTGGTTTATGTAAGAACTATCGCCATCATCAATATGCTCTAATATTTGATGATTCCCTTTTGATGATTTTCTTAACCAACCATATAAATTAAATGTAGAAGTAGGGTCGCAATGTAATATTACATCCTCATTTATATTTTGAGTGCTGCCTAAATATCCTTCTAGTTCGTTATACAAGCTTACTCGGTTGTTTAATTGAAAATTAATAAAAGATTGCTTGAGTATATCTATAGCCCTTTCAAAGAATTCAGTAATAAGTTCTTTATGTCTATAGCCTTCAAAGTTTTCACCTTGATGATCCGTAGTACAAATTTCCCCACTTTGACTCACATGATCTAAGGCAGACATTGGTCGTGTCAATATTCTAAAAATGGGAGGTATCGTCCAATTAGCTCTATTTTGAAAAATTAGACCAAGGCAAACCTGTTGTGTATTAATGAGAAAATCAAATTTTAGATTAACCCAATCCTTAGTAATAGAAGTGACATGGATATTTTGAGCTCCATGTTCACTTAATAGCTTTTCAATATTGTCTAACTTTGGGTTATCAAAAAACATTGAGTTTTCCTAAGCAGATTTTCCTTCTTGAGTGTAATAAGTTTGTACTACTGGTTCGGACACTTCTTGTATTTCAGGGATAGGGAATTGTCTTCCAAAAGTTTTATTTAAAATTTTGCAAGCTTCTACTGTATCAGTTTCCTCATTTACAGCTTCTAAAGATGATTTTAAATCTTCAAGTTTTGATTTTAAGTGCTCCATTTGTTTTCGGGTCAATTTTTCGAGTAAGTCTACACCTTGATGTGCAGGTAAATTAATTACGAGTCTGAAGTAATACTCGTTATTTTCTGGATCAATGCTAAAGGTAGTGAATTGATCTAATACATTATTTACTATAGAAAGTAATACCTTATTATCATTCTCATAATCTTCAGCTGTTATATGCTCATATACAGCTGTAGTGATAGCAATACTCTTAAAAAAATCTAGACCTTTCTCATTTCGCCATTGTTTCAAGTAGCGAGTACATCGTCTAAACTGATGACGTAAATCTGAATCATCTTCAAATTTTCCCAAAATTGTATCGGTAAGTTCAGTAGGATTTGAAATATCCCAAGTCTTAAGGTCTTCAGAGGAGAATTCCTTACCTCGAGCTAGATACATATTGCCTTTGTCGTCTTCAGCGTAGATGGGCAGATCTACATGATAATCGGGACTACCATTTTTGAGATAAGTGACAGTTACGCAAGGTCGTTTGATCGTTACAGTTCTATTTGAATGAGTTAAAGCATCTCTAACAATTTTTTTAATTTCTACTGAGCCATATTCCTCTTTGTCACAATCTAATAAAACTCCTACATCAATATCATAATCTCCATTCTTAGGCTTAATCCCTGTGCCCAAGGCATAACTACCTTGATTAAAGTATTCAACAAATTGAGGACCATTTGGATCCTTTTTGAGTTCATCTTTTAAGGTGCTAATCAAAAGGTCACGTTTTTCACGTAATGTACTTTCTTCGTCATAACGACCTAATCGAATATTTGTGTGGAACTTAGCATAGTGTTTTTGTGGATTCGCCATATTGTTGTATTCCTGTAGTGCTTTTGTTGTTATGGGGATCTCCTATATTAAATACAAGTTAAGACATTAAAAAAAATAGAATTTTTAAAGGGAAAATTTAATCAAAAAATATTTAAACAAACGATGAGATGTATCAATCTCCAATTTTTAGCATTCCTTCCCAACTAAAATAGTTTTGAGTCAAATTCTTTCTGGACATCGCCCATACACGACCATGCATCTTGCAAGGTCCAATTACGGCATCGCCACCACAGAGTAAAAAGAATGTTCAAAATAAACAGTCTAAAAATTCTGAATAGCCTTTTAGAACAGAGAGTTAAGGCACACAATTTAAAATAGTCAGTGAGCCTATCAAAATCCTCATGTATGAAACCTAAGAAGTTCCACATTTTTCTGGGTATACAAGCCTAAATTTTATGGAAAGAATTCATATGCTGCTCCTTTAGCTAAAAGAGTATTCAGCTTACGATTCGTGGTTATTTTCAACAGTGCCTTCTGGTAAGGGTCGGCACCTGCACATCAAAAAAATCTCCCCCCAGAGTACGGCTGTTTCTATCGGGGGTAGAATATTCATTCTGTTACTTTAGACTATAGCCTAACGGAACAAAATAAAGTCTTAAAAAGCAACTCAAAAACCGTATTTATAGACTTAATATTTAATTTCGGTACAATATGTATTTAATTATCTAAACTCTAACGGTACAGAATGCCTAATCAGGTCGGATATATTCGAGTCAGTTCAACTGAACAAAATACTGAACGTCAATTAGATGGAATCAGCCTGGATAAGACCTTTACTGAAAAGGCAAGCGGTGGTAGCCGTGAACGTCCTCAGTTAAATGCAATGCTCGACTATCTGCGTGAAGGTGATACGGTGCATGTTCATAGTATTGATCGTCTGGCACGTAATACAAATGATCTGAACGAAATTGTGAATAGTCTGAATGATCGTGGTATAACCATTATTTTTCATAAAGAGAATTTGACCTTCAGTCATGATGTAGCACAATCGGCAATAAATAAACTCATGTTTCAGATGCTTGCTGCATTTGCAGAGTTTGAACGCTCCATGATCCGTGAGCGTCAAAAGGAAGGAATTGCAAAAGCCAAAGCGAAGGGCTTATATAAGGGAAGAAAGCGGAAGGTTGACTATGTTGAAATACGAAAAGCAATGGCTGAAGAAAATTCAACATTTAGAGGTGTTGCAGAAAAGTTTAAAGTAGGGATAGCAACAGTACAAAGAGCTTTAAAAGAAGAAACTAATAATCAATAAGGTTGATTAATGAAGACGCTTAGATATTCAAATTTAGAAAAGATCATGACCATTTATACTGAAATTTCTACTTATATTACATTTCATAATGCGACTGGTTTAACAGATATAAATAAATCAATGGAAGATTTTTGAACCGTACCGGGTTTGTCGGAGACCAAGCTTTCTGAGAGAATGTCCCGATGAAAAAAGTAAAATATACCCCTGAAATCAGAGAAAGAGCGGTTCAATTATTGATTGAATCCGAGAAAGATTATCCATCGAATTGGGCTGCGATCACCGCTATTGCTCCCTGAGCAGTATACTGCGCAAGGGTTGTACTCCTGAAACACTACGTGTTTGGTATCAAAAATATTTAGATAAACAAAATCCAGTTAAAGTACAGCAGCTTTCAGACCAAGAACGTATCAAACAACTCGAACGCGAAAATAAAGAACTGCAACGCGCCAATGAAATTCTACGTAAAGCAGCCGCTTTTTTCGCCCAGGCGGAGCTCGACCGCCCACACAAATAATGGTGGATTTTATCCATAATAATAAAGAGCTGTACGGAGTCGAGGCGATTTGTAGAATTTTACCGATCGCACCTTCAACCTATTACCGGACTCTAGATCTCTGTGAAAATCCAGAACATCGAGCAAAGCGAGATTTACATGACTTGCATCATGCTGAGGAGATTAAACGAATTTGGAAGGAAAGTTCAGGTCGGTATGGTGTACGTAAAGTCTGGCAAAAACTGAAACGTGAAGGCTATATTATTGCGCGCTGTACTGTTGCTCGATTAATGCAAAAGCTAGGTATAAAAGGTGTTTGGCGTGGTAAGAACAAACAAACCACCCGTAGCCGAGATGATCAAAAACGAGCGGATGACTTGGTAAAACGTAATTTTACTGCTGATCATCCTGACCAACTGTGGGTGAGTGACTTTACGTATATTCAAACAAATTCAGGCTGGGTTTATACTGCATTTATTATTGATGTGTTCTCACGAGCAATTGTTGGATGGAAAGTATCGACACGGATGAATACAGATATGGTGCTCGATGCATTGGAGCAAGCATTTAGGGCGGCAGAGGGGGCTGGAACGCTGAGTGCGCCCATGCCGCATTGCAAAGCAAAAGATAATCGGATAAAATGTAGCAATTCATATTCGTAAGCGTGGAGTAATCAGATGGGAAATTCCAAGTCAGCAGACAAGTAAGCCGCAACAACCAGTATTGTTGTTGCGGCGCTCTGTAAGGCTAGTCTCATCTGATTGCTGACGAGCAGACGTCGCCCGGTATTCCTTAATCGAGGGTTGATTCGTCATGACCACCACACGCCCCGCGTGGGCCTATACGCTGCCGGCAGCACTGCTGCTGATGGCTCCTTTCGACATCCTCGCTTCACTGGCGATGGATATTTATCTCCCTGTCGTTCCAGCGATGCCCGGCATCCTGAACACGACGCCCGCTATGATCCAACTCACGTTGAGCCTCTATATGGTGATGCTCGGCGTGGGCCAGGTGATTTTTGGTCCGCTCTCAGACAGAATCGGGCGACGGCCAATTCTACTTGCGGGCGCAACGGCTTTCGTCATTGCGTCTCTGGGAGCAGCTTGGTCTTCAACTGCACCGGCCTTTGTCGCTTTCCGTCTACTTCAAGCAGTGGGCGCGTCGGCCATGCTGGTGGCGACGTTCGCGACGGTTCGCGACGTTTATGCCAACCGTCCTGAGGGTGTCGTCATCTACGGCCTTTTCAGTTCGATGCTGGCGTTCGTGCCTGCGCTCGGCCCTATCGCCGGAGTATTGATCGGCGAGTTCTTGGGATGGCAGGCGATATTCATTACTTTGGCTATACTGGCGATGCTCGCACTCCTAAATGCGGGTTTCAGGTGGCACGAAACTCGCCCTCTGGATCAAGTCAAGACGCGCCGATCTGTCTTGCCGATCTTCGCGAGTCCGGCTTTTTGGGTTTACACTGTCGGCTTTAGCGCCGGTATGGGCACCTACTTCGTCTTCTTCTCGACGGCTCCCCGTGTGCTCATAGGCCAAGCGGAATATTCCGAGATCGGATTCAGCTTTGCCTTCGCCACTGTCGCGCTTGTAATGATCGTGACAACCCGTTTCGCGAAGTCCTTTGTCGCCAGATGGGGCATCGCAGGATGCGTGGCGCGTGGGATGGCGTTGCTTGTTTGCGGAGCGGTCCTGTTGGGGATCGGCGAACTTTACGGCTCGCCGTCATTCCTCACCTTCATCCTACCGATGTGGGTTGTCGCGGTCGGTATTGTCTTCACGGTGTCCGTTACCGCGAACGGCGCTTTGGCAGAGTTCGACGACATCGCGGGATCAGCGGTCGCGTTCTACTTCTGCGTTCAAAGCCTGATAGTCAGCATTGTCGGGACATTGGCGGTGGCACTTTTAAACGGTGACACAGCGTGGCCCGTGATCTGTTACGCCACGGCGATGGCGGTACTGGTTTCGTTGGGGCTGGTGCTCCTTCGGCTCCGTGGGGCTGCCACCGAGAAGTCGCCAGTCGTCTAACCGACGACTGGTAGCAGGCCCGCTCCGATGCGGCGCACTAACCATCGAAACCTCGTGAATGTCGGTATCCTGTCTGGCAGGATACCGCTCATTTCCCTTGTTCAGTTCATCGCCGTCGCCGAGCATCTGAATTTTCGGCATGCGGCCAAGGCACTTGGTATCAGCTAGTCGAGCGTCAGCGCGCGTGTGAAAGCGCTGGAGGATAACCTTGGTGTCCTGCTATTTGAGCGCCATGCGCGGGGCGTTCGGCTAACAGACGCAGGCAGGCACTTCATGGGGCACTGTTGCAAATAGAGATTTGAGTCGATGATGTTCCCTTTAAAAAGTACTTAGAGACCGAAAACCCTGTTGATTAGACACACTTCACCCTGAGGCTGACCATAATAAAATGACGATGCTTGTCCTTTACGTAGTGCACGCATGACTTCAATACCTTTAATTGTGGCATAAGCCGTCTTCATAGATTTGAATCCTAATGTGGCCCTGATGATCCGCTTTAGCTTGCCATGATCACATTCAATCACGTTATTTTTATACTTAATCTGCCTGTGCTCAAGGTCTGGTGGACATTTACCTTCCCGTTTTAACCGTGATAAAGCACGTCCATATGTGGGTGCTTTATCCGTGTTGATCACTTGTGGAATTTGCCACTTCTTCACATTATTTAAAATTTTTCCAAGAAAACAATAAGCTGAATGGGTATTTCGTCTAGCAGAAAGATAGAAATCAAGAGTATGGCCACGTTGGTCAACTGCACGGTATAGATATGCCCATTTGCCATTCACTTTTACGTAAGTTTCATCCAGATGCCATAAATGTCGATCTGTAGGATTACGCCAATACCAACGTAAACGTTTTTCCATTTCTGGAGCATAACGCTGAACCCAGCGATAAATTGTGGTGTGATCAACATTCACTCCACGTTCGGCCAGCATTTCCTGAAGTTCACGATAGCTGATGCCATATTTACAATACCAACGAACAGCCCAAAGAATGATTTCACCTTGAAAGTGCCGACCGTGGAAGGGATTCATCTGCTGTATCTCGAAATAAATAAGATATTTAGCTTATCATGTCAGCCTATTTGCAACAGTGCCGTTGATCTTCCGTCCTTCATGCATGAGGGCCACAGTGCCATCCGGGTACTCCAGAAATGAAATGTATTGCCCAACAAGCTTATGATTCAGCTCTGTCGGTTCAAGCAGATAAATACACTTGTCATAGGTGATGGTTAGGTTCTTCGTGACCTTACGCGGTTCCTGCCAAGTGAATATATCCTCCAGCTCAGCATCAGATTCCGTTAAAGATCGATGTAAATTCTTCGAGTTTCTCGCACACTTGGCAAACTTCTGATTGAAGTGCTCAATGAAGCAGGGTAGCCATGCATTGGCTTCGGCAATTGAACTGATGCCTTCCAGACGCATCTCCTTGATCAAACGGTCTTGAAGGGTTCTATTCGCGCGTTCTACGCGACCTTTAGCCTGTGGTGAGTTGGCAAAGATAATATCAATATTTAACTCGTTCAGAATCCGCCCAAATTGCGTGATCTGGCTGTCTTTCCTGGATTTCTGATTAACTCTGAATACCGAATGTTTGTCGCTATAAAAGGCCAGAGGTTTGCCGTATTGTTCAATGTAGGCTCGGGTTGAAAGCATATAGTCGAAGGTGGTTTCCGCCTCACAGAAGCGTAGATGCAACAGCTTTCCAGTGGCATCATCGATATACACCAATAAACAGCACTTAGCAGCGCGTCCTTCGAACCAGTCATGATATGAGCCATCAATCTGGATCAGCTCACCGAAGCAATCCCGGTTATAACGTGGCTGATATGGACGTTTAAGGCGCTTGGATCGCGGAATCCAGAGGTCATTGGCCATCATCCAGCGCCGAACCGTTTCTACCGGGATATTCAGGTCAAATATGCTGCTGAGCTTCTCATGCGCCAAGGTAGGTCCAAAGCCCAGCAGATGTTCAGAAATAATGGAAAGACATTTTGATTTTAATAACTCATCATGGCGATGATGGCCAGGTTGACCACGACTGGCATGTGCCAGACCTGAAACACCGTCTTGATTGAGTTTCTGCAATAACCGGGTAATTTGACGAGTGGAAAGATTCAGGATTTCAGCAGCACGGACCTGGGTAATACGATGATCTCGAACGTCTTGCAGAACTGCAAGACGTTGAATTTCCTTGTCAGACATAGTGATCAACATCTCTAATTTATATCCAGTCCATGATGGTAAAAACCATCATAAACTAGACATTTTTATTGGTGAGAATATAGACACTTTAAATGGTTTCTAACAAGGTTTGTTATTCCTAAGTAGAAATGTCCTACCTAATAACCAAATAGAAATGTCCTATATGGACAATTCCAAGTCAAGCACAGGATTTAGATTTCGTTCTTTGATTGCTATTTTCTGTGCACGTCTGCTTGGCATCTTTTGAGAACGATTGCGTTTGTTTTGTTGTTCCAGTTCTTCATGCTGTTGTTGGATATGATTCAGAACAGCACCCAACCGTTTATTCTCAACAATCTCTCGCTGATTCAGCTGACTTAATTTATCGAAGAGGCTGTAATTGATCTTTCGGCCATCATGCATGAGGGCTACAGTACCATCCGGGTATTCCAGGAACTCAAGATACTTACCGATCAACCTTTGATTTTCTTCGGTGTTTTCCAGGAGATATACGCATTTATCATAAGTAATCGTCAGGCTATTCGTGACTCTGCGGGGTTCACGCCAAGTAAAAATATCATCTAATTCTTCGGCTGTTTCAGTGATAGGCCGATGTAGATCCTTAGGATTAAAAGCCATCTTGGCGAACTTCTGATTGAACTGCTCAATGAAGCAGGGTAGCCAGGCATTAGCTTGCTCAATCGAGCTGATACCTTCCAGACGCATCTCCTTGATCAGACGGTCCTGAAGGGTTCTGTTGGCACGTTCCACACGGCCTTTGGCCTGTGGTGAATTGGCGAAGATGATATCGATATTCAGGGTACTGAGTACGCGTCCAAACTGGGTAATCTTGGTGTCTTTCTTGCTGCTTTGATTCACCCTGAAGACTGAATGTTTGTCGCTGTAAAATGCCAACGGCTTACCATGCTGCTCAACATACAAGCGTGTTGAAATCATATAATCAAAGGCTGATTCTGATTCACAGAAGCGTAAATGCTGCAATTTTCCTGTAGCATCATCGATAAACACCAGCAGACAGCATTTAGCAGCGCGTCCTTCAAACCAGTCATGATATGAGCCATCAATTTGGATCAGTTCACCAAAGCAATCCCGGTTGTAACGAGGCTGATACGGGCGTTTTAGGCGCTTGGATCGAGGAATCCATAAGTCAGCTGCAATCATCCAGGAACGCAGGGTTTCTACTGAAAGATCGAATCCATGTACGGTGGTGAGCTTTTCATGCGCTAAAGTGGGTCCGAAACCATGGAGTTGATCAGAAACAATATTGAGGCACTTGAGTCTGAGTTCTTCAGGAAGTTTGGAATTGCTGATTTGGCCACGACCGGCATGGGCTAATGCAGCGGGACCTTGAGCTTTGTATTTCTGCAGTAAGCGTCTGATCTGACGTTCTGAAATATGAAGTAGCTGAGCAGCCTGGGATTGAGTTATGCGTTGATCGCAGATTTCCTGCAAGACCGACAATCGTTTAAGTTCTTTATCCGACATAGACACCAACATATCAAACCGTCCGCTAACGAAATTGCAAAAGTGCATATTCTAAAAGCGGACATTTTTACTTTGGAGAAACCGGACATTTCTATTTTGGAGTTACAAGGTTACTTCACATAAGAAATTTTATGTTAAATGATTGTTAGAAATGCCCCTTGATCGAGGCATTTTCTATAAAGAATACTAAAAACTAATTAAAGCCAACCAAGTTTCAAAACAAGGCAGTTCTCAGCAATCATATTTTTAAATTATATAACTCCCAACTGAGCTTTTGCTCCAACGATAAGGCTTTCATTTTGAGTTTCTAAGGCAAATAAACCATACATCAAAGGAGAGGCCGCTGCTCTTTCTAAAGTCTGTTCATATAGTTTATTCCAAACTTTACCCCCTAGTTTTTCATACTCGATGATTAGAGTTTTGAGGCTTTCTTCTCCAAACAAAGTTACATGCCCAGCAAAATCAATCGCTGGGTCATCTATATGGGCTGTTGACCAATCAATAACGCCTGAAACAGCTCCATCCTTTGAAGCTAGTACATGCCCAGCATATAAATCGCCATGTATAAATTGGGTGAAATCTGCCCATAGAACATCATTATCCAACCATTTTCTGTAGCGGGTTTCCAATTGCTCACTTATACCAATTTCAGATTTTACTAACTGCAAATTGTTTGCTATTTCAGGTCTTAAATCTGAAGGTTTCATAATTTTCAAATCATTTTCCCGAACTTCTTTTTCAGGAATACTATGGATTTCAAATAAGGTTTTTGCCAAAGATGTTATGTATTTCGGGCTATCTTTGTCCATATTCCAAATTATTTCATAGGTTTCAGCATCCAAATTTAAAACAGGATTATCTTTAAGTATGGGATAAGCCACTAATTCTGTAGATGAAATTCTCCAATCAGGAACCTCTACAGAAAGATGTTTTTTTACCAATTCTAAAATGCGTTTTTCTTTCTTGATTTGTTCCCTCATGCCATCACGACGAGGAATACGCAGCAACCATTGTTGCCCCTTTGTATCAAGAGCAAAAACGACCTTAAAATCAATGCCCATTTCATTGAAATTCATTTTGTCCGTAAGCAACAAGCCGTGTGCTTCAGCAAGTGATTGAATATCTTGAATTGTCATTTTTAATTTCCTTTAAAGAGTTCAATAATTAATGTTCGGATTAGATTGGCTATCATTAACAATCTCTCTCAAAAGTCTTGATGATTTTGTGGTCTTTGATCTCGTAGATAATGTCAGCAATATTATCGACCAATTGCTTGTCATGAGATACGAAGATAATAGTTCCTGCATAGGACTTCATCATTGTTTCTAATGCGGCAATACTTTTTAGGTCAAGATAGTTTCCTGGTTCATCCATAAGCAAAATATTATATTTTCCTAAAAGCATTTTGGATAAAAGCAGTTTGATGATTTCACCTCCCGATAAGTCGGATAAGTTTTTTTGAATATCATTCGCTCCGATCCCCATTGAAGCCAATACTGCACGAATTTCCGCAACTGTGTACTCGCACTCTTCCTGCATAAAGGAGAGCACAGATTTATGCGTGTTAAATTTATATCCTGTTTGTGTAAAGTAGCCAATTTCAGCTTTTGGAGATATGGTTAATCCATCAGCACGTTCTGATATCATTTTTAACAAGGACGTTTTCCCTGTTCCATTCGATCCAGTTATAGCGACTTTAGCGCCAAGCGGTATTATAAAGTTAGCGTCATCAAAGATAGTACGGCTACCAAATTTTAAGCTCAGACCATCTGCCGTAATCGGGAACTTATTGTGCAGTTCTAGGGCTGAACTTTGACGAAAACGAATAGAACGCAAATGCTCTGGTGCTTGAATATCTTCTAATGCAGCCAAACGCTTTTCCATACTCTTAGCTGCCTGATACAGTTTTCTTTGCTTGGTGCCAGTCATTTTTGCATGCCCAAGTCGTCCAGCACTTTCGGTAGAGTTTTTGGATTTTTCTCCTTTTTTCTTATTGTCTAATCGATTAGCTTGCTGGCGTTTTTCTTGCACAGCAGATTCTAATCGCTCCCGTTCCTTCATCATCAGCTCATATTCTACGGCTTGGTGTTGTCGCTCTTCTTCTTTTTGACGCAAGTAATCCGAGTAACCACCCCAATATTCCGTAATTTTACCGTCTTTTAACTCCCATATCTTGTCTACAACCATATCAAGAAAATATCGGTCATGACTGATAACAAGTAATGCTCCATCAAATGCTTTAAGTTGACCAATAAGTAGATCTATTCCATTGAGATCAAGGTGGCTGGTTGGTTCATCCGCTAGAATGCCATGTACTTGTTGGGAAAATGCGGCAGCAATTTTTGCACGAGTTTCCTCTCCGCCACTCATTGTGTCGTTTTGTACATTGGAAACACCAAGGCGAGATAACATTGCCCGGTCTTCGACCGTTTCTATTTCGATTCCGCCCAGTTGGCTGATATGTGCAAAATCACCAAAACGCTGTAATGTCGCTTCGGCTAAAACAATTTCGCCATTAAGTACTTTGAGTAAACTACTCTTTCCTGCTCCGTTATCACCCACAAGACCAATACGGTCATAAGAGTGAATTTCCAATTCATCAATATCCAAAACATCACGCCCAGCATAATCCAAGCGTATGTTTCTCGCTTTAATAATTAAACTCATTTTTATTTACTCCTGTTTAGCTCTTGAAATTTTTTATGCAGCAAACAGGATTTAGGTGAAAACAAAAGCTAGCATCACAGTGTCCTCCCAAAAAAAAGCTATTCATCCACAGGGTGGACAAATAGCTAGTCAATTAAGTTATAACTGGAAACTATGCACTAAAAGCATACTTATAAATTAAGCATACTTTTACTTTATATATCCGCATATATTCTTAAAGACACAACAAAAGCCCACCATTATAAAATAGTGTCACTATGCAAATAGTTGTGTCTTAACGAATGCGGATAGAATGCATAAACTTACCTAAAAAATAAAATTCAGTTTTATGATAACTTTACTGTTAAAAGAAGTCTAGACAACCTTGTTTTATGCTTGGATATAAGGCTTATTTTAAAATAATAGTAGTGAAGATTTTCTAAAATTAACATAATACACCTTATACGAAATAAAAATGTAACTCCAAAATAGAAATGTCCGGTTTCTCCAAAGTAAAAATGTCCGCTTTTAGAATATGCACTTTTGCAATTTCGTTAGCGGACGGTTTGATATGTTGGTGTCTATGTCGGATAAAGAACTTAAACGATTGTCGGTCTTGCAGGAAATCTGCGATCAACGCATAACTCAATCCCAGGCTGCTCAGCTACTTCATATTTCAGAACGTCAGATCAGACGCTTACTGCAGAAATACAAAGCTCAAGGTCCCGCTGCATTAGCCCATGCCGGTCGTGGCCAAATCAGCAATTCCAAACTTCCTGAAGAACTCAGACTCAAGTGCCTCAATATTGTTTCTGATCAACTCCATGGTTTCGGACCCACTTTAGCGCATGAAAAGCTCACCACCGTACATGGATTCGATCTTTCAGTAGAAACCCTGCGTTCCTGGATGATTGCAGCTGACTTATGGATTCCTCGATCCAAGCGCCTAAAACGCCCGTATCAGCCTCGTTACAACCGGGATTGCTTTGGTGAACTGATCCAAATTGATGGCTCATATCATGACTGGTTTGAAGGACGCGCTGCTAAATGCTGTCTGCTGGTGTTTATCGATGATGCTACAGGAAAATTGCAGCATTTACGCTTCTGTGAATCAGAATCAGCCTTTGATTATATGATTTCAACACGCTTGTATGTTGAGCAGCATGGTAAGCCGTTGGCATTTTACAGCGACAAACATTCAGTCTTCAGGGTGAATCAAAGCAGCAAGAAAGACACCAAGATTACCCAGTTTGGACGCGTACTCAGTACCCTGAATATCGATATCATCTTCGCCAATTCACCACAGGCCAAAGGCCGTGTGGAACGTGCCAACAGAACCCTTCAGGACCGTCTGATCAAGGAGATGCGTCTGGAAGGTATCAGCTCGATTGAGCAAGCTAATGCCTGGCTACCCTGCTTCATTGAGCAGTTCAATCAGAAGTTCGCCAAGATGGCTTTTAATCCTAAGGATCTACATCGGCCTATCACTGAAACAGCCGAAGAATTAGATGATATTTTTACTTGGCGTGAACCCCGCAGAGTCACGAATAGCCTGACGATTACTTATGATAAATGCGTATATCTCCTGGAAAACACCGAAGAAAATCAAAGGTTGATCGGTAAGTATCTTGAGTTCCTGGAATACCCGGATGGTACTGTAGCCCTCATGCATGATGGCCGAAAGATCAATTACAGCCTCTTCGATAAATTAAGTCAGCTGAATCAGCGAGAGATTGTTGAGAATAAACGGTTGGGTGCTGTTCTGAATCATATCCAACAACAGCATGAAGAACTGGAACAACAAAACAAACGCAATCGTTCTCAAAAGATGCCAAGCAGACGTGCACAGAAAATAGCAATCAAAGAACGAAATCTAAATCCTGTGCTTGACTTGGAATTGTCCATATAGGACATTTCTATTTGGTTATTAGGTAGGACATTTCTACTTAGGAATAACAAAAAATGGGAGCCTTAAGCTCCCATTTTTTAAGTAATTTTTTCAAATAAGGCTTGGGTGAGCATCTAAAATTCGAATCAATGTAGCTGCTGGTCCAGTTGGATAGCGTCGTCCCTGTTCCCAATTTTGCAGGGTACGGGGGCTAATATGTAGACGTGCAGCAAATTCATTTTGGCTCAAGCCAGTTTTTTCACGTACTTCTTTAATATCAGGCAATTCGAGTTCTGTAACTCGGCTTGCTTTAACTTCTTTACGTTTGATAGCTCCAGCTTCTTTGATTGAAGCAACCAAGTCATCAAATAAGTTGTTATCCATGAAATTGCTCCTTCACGAGTTGGTGCAGAATGGCGGTTTCCTTATCTGTTAAATTATCTTTTACTGATTTTGGATAAGCCACTAAGAAAAAGATCTGATCATCCTCGGTGACCCAATAATAAATCACCCGTATCCCACCACTTTTCCCTTTGTTACCTTGAGCACAACGTACTTTGCGAATACCACCGCCATTCTTGATTAGGTCACCTCTATCAGGCTGTACCAAAAGATCTTGCTGAAGTTGACGATATTCCTCATCAGATACAAGGTCTTTAATTTGCTTGGTAAAGATGCTGGTTTCAATAAATAACATGGACTCTTTATACGTCAATGGCGTATTTGAATTTTAGCAGTTTCCATAACAAAAAACGAGAGCTGGTAGATCTCTGTAACTCCAAAATAGAAATGTCCGGTTTCTCCAAAGTAAAAATGTCCGCTTTTAGAATATGCACTTTTGCAATTTCGTTAGCGGACGGTTTGATATGTTGGTGTCTATGTCGGATAAAGAACTTAAACGATTGTCGGTCTTGCAGGAAATCTGCGATCAACGCATAACTCAATCCCAGGCTGCTCAGCTACTTCATATTTCAGAACGTCAGATCAGACGCTTACTGCAGAAATACAAAGCTCAAGGTCCCGCTGCATTAGCCCATGCCGGTCGTGGCCAAATCAGCAATTCCAAACTTCCTGAAGAACTCAGACTCAAGTGCCTCAATATTGTTTCTGATCAACTCCATGGTTTCGGACCCACTTTAGCGCATGAAAAGCTCACCACCGTACATGGATTCGATCTTTCAGTAGAAACCCTGCGTTCCTGGATGATTGCAGCTGACTTATGGATTCCTCGATCCAAGCGCCTAAAACGCCCGTATCAGCCTCGTTACAACCGGGATTGCTTTGGTGAACTGATCCAAATTGATGGCTCATATCATGACTGGTTTGAAGGACGCGCTGCTAAATGCTGTCTGCTGGTGTTTATCGATGATGCTACAGGAAAATTGCAGCATTTACGCTTCTGTGAATCAGAATCAGCCTTTGATTATATGATTTCAACACGCTTGTATGTTGAGCAGCATGGTAAGCCGTTGGCATTTTACAGCGACAAACATTCAGTCTTCAGGGTGAATCAAAGCAGCAAGAAAGACACCAAGATTACCCAGTTTGGACGCGTACTCAGTACCCTGAATATCGATATCATCTTCGCCAATTCACCACAGGCCAAAGGCCGTGTGGAACGTGCCAACAGAACCCTTCAGGACCGTCTGATCAAGGAGATGCGTCTGGAAGGTATCAGCTCGATTGAGCAAGCTAATGCCTGGCTACCCTGCTTCATTGAGCAGTTCAATCAGAAGTTCGCCAAGATGGCTTTTAATCCTAAGGATCTACATCGGCCTATCACTGAAACAGCCGAAGAATTAGATGATATTTTTACTTGGCGTGAACCCCGCAGAGTCACGAATAGCCTGACGATTACTTATGATAAATGCGTATATCTCCTGGAAAACACCGAAGAAAATCAAAGGTTGATCGGTAAGTATCTTGAGTTCCTGGAATACCCGGATGGTACTGTAGCCCTCATGCATGATGGCCGAAAGATCAATTACAGCCTCTTCGATAAATTAAGTCAGCTGAATCAGCGAGAGATTGTTGAGAATAAACGGTTGGGTGCTGTTCTGAATCATATCCAACAACAGCATGAAGAACTGGAACAACAAAACAAACGCAATCGTTCTCAAAAGATGCCAAGCAGACGTGCACAGAAAATAGCAATCAAAGAACGAAATCTAAATCCTGTGCTTGACTTGGAATTGTCCATATAGGACATTTCTATTTGGTTATTAGGTAGGACATTTCTACTTAGGAATAACAGATCTCGTTTCGCATAACAGCCATTATGTTAAATTGTAGTAAGAACTTTAATGCGATAGAGCAGAATGTATATGCAAAATAAGCTTGATAACATTATTCAAGAATTAAAAGAACTATCTGGGAATAGTCGTCTAAACATAGAACTACCTGATGATATTTTCATATCTGCTTATGAACGAAAAATAGGTTTTATTTTTCCAAAAGATTATAAAAAAGTTTTGAAAGAGATTAGCAATATCTTTTATGGAACAATTGAATTAGCGTCTCTTACAGATGAGAAAGAATGCTATCGAGGGCTATCTCAGATATTAAATGATGCTAGGGAGCAAGGTCTGCCAGAAGATTGGCTACCTATTTGTGAAGATAATGGTAGTTATTATTGCCTATCTCCTAATCATAAAATTAGATATTGGACAGCAGATGGATATAGCGATGAGCAGTGGGAAGATTTAGCAGATTGGATCAAGCAAGTTTGGATAGATGGAAATTAAGAATTTCTAAAATTAACATAATACACCTTATACGAAATTAAAAAATGGAGCCTAAAGCTCCATTTTTTAATAACTTTTTTTAAATTGCTAAGCGTAAATTCAGTGCTTTTACAACTTTAATCACAGTATCAAAACTAGGGTTAACATCACCAGAAAGTGCTTTATAAAGACTTTCTCGGCCTAAGCCTGTATCTCGTGATAATTGAGCCATTCCTTTAGCTTTTGCAATGTTACCTAAAGCCTTTGCAATGAATGCGGCATCGCCATTAGATTCTTCAATACATGCTTGTAAGTAAGCCTGCATATCATCCTCTGTTTTAAGATGCTCAGCACTGTCCCATTTGCGAAGTTTAATAGCCATTTATAGCTCCTCCTCTAAATCTTGTGCCAATTGCAGGGCAAGTTTTATATCTTTACTTTGCGTAGACTTATCTCCGCCTGCTAAAAGAATAACAACCCTTTGCCCTTGCTTGCAGTAATAAATCCTATAGCCTGGCCCAAAGAAGAAACGTAATTCAGAAACACCTTCACCGACCGGCTCAGTATCTCCAAAGTTTCCATCTTCAACCCGATCAATTCGGACTTGTATGCGTCTTTTTGCCTGCTGGTCTTTTAACTTGGTGAACCAGTCATCAAAGACTTCAGTGGTATATATTGAGTACATAAGTAGAATGTATCCTATAGGATACATTTATGCAAGAAATAAACTTGATATTTGGGGCTCGAAACGGTGATGTTATTCCTAAGTAGAAATGTCCTACCTAATAACCAAATAGAAATGTCCTATATGGACAATTCCAAGTCAAGCACAGGATTTAGATTTCGTTCTTTGATTGCTATTTTCTGTGCACGTCTGCTTGGCATCTTTTGAGAACGATTGCGTTTGTTTTGTTGTTCCAGTTCTTCATGCTGTTGTTGGATATGATTCAGAACAGCACCCAACCGTTTATTCTCAACAATCTCTCGCTGATTCAGCTGACTTAATTTATCGAAGAGGCTGTAATTGATCTTTCGGCCATCATGCATGAGGGCTACAGTACCATCCGGGTATTCCAGGAACTCAAGATACTTACCGATCAACCTTTGATTTTCTTCGGTGTTTTCCAGGAGATATACGCATTTATCATAAGTAATCGTCAGGCTATTCGTGACTCTGCGGGGTTCACGCCAAGTAAAAATATCATCTAATTCTTCGGCTGTTTCAGTGATAGGCCGATGTAGATCCTTAGGATTAAAAGCCATCTTGGCGAACTTCTGATTGAACTGCTCAATGAAGCAGGGTAGCCAGGCATTAGCTTGCTCAATCGAGCTGATACCTTCCAGACGCATCTCCTTGATCAGACGGTCCTGAAGGGTTCTGTTGGCACGTTCCACACGGCCTTTGGCCTGTGGTGAATTGGCGAAGATGATATCGATATTCAGGGTACTGAGTACGCGTCCAAACTGGGTAATCTTGGTGTCTTTCTTGCTGCTTTGATTCACCCTGAAGACTGAATGTTTGTCGCTGTAAAATGCCAACGGCTTACCATGCTGCTCAACATACAAGCGTGTTGAAATCATATAATCAAAGGCTGATTCTGATTCACAGAAGCGTAAATGCTGCAATTTTCCTGTAGCATCATCGATAAACACCAGCAGACAGCATTTAGCAGCGCGTCCTTCAAACCAGTCATGATATGAGCCATCAATTTGGATCAGTTCACCAAAGCAATCCCGGTTGTAACGAGGCTGATACGGGCGTTTTAGGCGCTTGGATCGAGGAATCCATAAGTCAGCTGCAATCATCCAGGAACGCAGGGTTTCTACTGAAAGATCGAATCCATGTACGGTGGTGAGCTTTTCATGCGCTAAAGTGGGTCCGAAACCATGGAGTTGATCAGAAACAATATTGAGGCACTTGAGTCTGAGTTCTTCAGGAAGTTTGGAATTGCTGATTTGGCCACGACCGGCATGGGCTAATGCAGCGGGACCTTGAGCTTTGTATTTCTGCAGTAAGCGTCTGATCTGACGTTCTGAAATATGAAGTAGCTGAGCAGCCTGGGATTGAGTTATGCGTTGATCGCAGATTTCCTGCAAGACCGACAATCGTTTAAGTTCTTTATCCGACATAGACACCAACATATCAAACCGTCCGCTAACGAAATTGCAAAAGTGCATATTCTAAAAGCGGACATTTTTACTTTGGAGAAACCGGACATTTCTATTTTGGAGTTACAGGTGAATTTCGTATAACCGCCATTATGTTAAGTTAATCAAAATTCTTAATGCACCAAAACCTAAAAATTTAAATGGAGTAAAAATGACTTTAAAGGGGTTAGATATTCAAGAAGATTGTATCAAAGCTATTTCTAATGAATCTTTAATATTTGATATTAAGAATAAAGAGTTTTTAGAGGATATAGAAAATCTTTTATTACAGTATTTTCAAAATTTTAGTAATGATTTAAATGGAATTGAGTTTGATAATTTTTCTGTGGAGTTTTGGTTCGATGCAGGACAATTGATTATTTATCCTGAAAAAGATTTATTAGATCGTAAACCCTTTGAATCTGAATATGATTTAGATAGATTAGACCCTTATTTTTATCTAGTTTGTGAAGAATATAGGATATATTTTGATGACTTAATATCTCGAAAAGTAAGCGATCAAGTATCTGAAAAAGAAGCTATTTCTAAAACTAATGACGTAATTGATTGTGTAAGCAAAGCTATAAAAAATATAAATGATGAAAACAATCTTTTAAAGATGTTAGGCAGGCCTAAATTAGAAATAAGATATTTCGGTGTAACGAAAGAAGAACTTTTAGCAAAAGAAATTCTCGTGAAATGAAGTAGATATTTTTGTCGTATTAAGGAAAACTAAAATTAACATAATGGGCGTTATGCGAAGTCAAAAATGGGAGCTTAAGCTCCCATTTTTATTGATGATTTTTTAATTCTTTCAGCATAGCATCCCGTAAAATTTCATTCATTCGTGTTTGATAACCTTTGCCTTGTGCTTTGAACCAAGCAAGTACATCAGCATCTAACCGAATTGAAGTTTGTTGCTTCACTGGGCGGTAAAATTGATTTTGGCGTACAGCACTGCTCCAATCGGTAATTTCAGGAATATCTGATAGATCTAGCTGATCATCAGGAACCGTGCCTTTAGCAAGCAAGCGTTGAATTTCAGCATCTTGCTTCTCACCAAATTTCTCATTCAGCTCTTTGCGTGAGTATCTAACCATGCTCATATTTGTTTCGCTCCGCTTTAGTCACTTGCCTTGCACTAATGATTCGTATGATTTCACAGTCATCTTCATCAAAAATGGTGTGAGCCACCAATAACATTAGTACGCCTTTAACTCGTCCAATGGTTTGCCAACGTTCTTCACCATCGGTATGTCTGTCTTGGATTGAGATCCGTAATGGATCTTCAAAAACAAGGCTTGCAGTTTCGAAAGAGATATCATGCTTTTTCTGATTTTTTCGATTCTTAGCCTCATCCCATTCAAAATACTGTTCCATAAAAAACATTCAAATTTGTATATACAATAATGTATCACAAAATTGTATAACTCAAGTTGAGAAGCGTAATTTTTAGTCAAATTTATTGGCAAGAACTATCAAAACTGCTCATAAAAAAGCCGACTTGTTTCCAAGTCGGCTTTTGAACATCATCGAGCAAATAATTTATATCATAAGTTTTTGATTTTTATATTTTTCAATTTGTGCATTTCGTATAACGCCCATTATGTTAAATTGAGGGGAATTTCAGCTATTCATTTCTAATTTTTTGATGATATAACAGTTCTCAATTTTACGATTATCCCCACAAAGATTTTCTAAGTCATCTAATTGTTTCTTGAAGGAGGTTAATTGCTTAATTCTATTATCTAATTCTTTTGTATGTTTTTTTATAAGGTTATTTACTTTAGTACAATTTTGATTAGGAGTTTCTAACTCCTCACATAGAGACTCTATATCTTTAATAGAGATACCTAAACTTCTACAATTTAATATAAAACTTAATTTATCTAATGAACGTAAGCATCCGGCTAACACAGCCTTACCAAGCGATCCTATAAGCCTTAATTTAGTTCCCACCTAAAAACAAGTGGGGACTTAATCCATGAACATGGATATATATTCAGCAACACCTCCTGTTGCTAAAAAACGCAGAACATACAGCAAAGAATTCAAACTCAGTATTGTCAATGCCTGTAAAAATCCTAATACCTCGATCGCTTCGGTCGCACTGCAACATAGTATTAATGCCAACCTTGTCAGTCGTTGGATCAGGATCTTCAGCCATCATGAGGGTGCCGTGCAGGATCCTACTCATGTGAATCCAGCATTTATTGCTTTGCCTTACACTGCTGCAATCAGCCAACCTATTGATGAGAGGATCACGTTGTGTATCACCGTGCCTCATACGAATAATGATATTCAGCTAAAATGGCAGACATCAGAAATACCTGCCTTGGCAGAATTACTCAAGGCACTTGCAACATGATCCGCATTGATGAAATCTGGTTGTCTACTCAGCCCATGGACATGCGTGCAGGTATGGATACGACCATGGCTCAGGTGGTGAGAGCCTTTGGCTACATCAAACCGCATTGTGCTTACCTGTTCTGTAATAAACGTGGCCATCGCATGAAAGTACTGGTACATGATGGACTGGGCATCTGGCTGTGTGCCCGGCGGCTGGAACAGGGCAAATTTCACTGGGCTCAAGTTCACCAAGGTGAAACCGTGGCCCTCAGCCCGGAACAGTTACAGGCACTGATCCAAGGTTTGCCCTGGCAGCGCATTGGACGACAGCAGGTGGTGACGATGCTTTAAACCAGGCTGTTCCATTCTGCTATTCTCCAAACGTTCTATTTCATTCTTCTCATGACCTCAGGCATACTGCGGTCATGAATACGCTGCCTGACTTAAGCCAACTGACCCATGAACAACTGCTGGAATTCACCAGACAGTTGGCGATGCAGCATCAGTCTCTAGCACAATCAAATCAAGAATTAGAAAAATCAAACCAGCAATTGGATGCCAAAGTTCAACATCTTGAAGTCACCAATCAGCAATTAGATTCTAAAGTTCAACATCTTTCTATTCTCAATCAAAAATACGAGCATGAACTCGCACTATTTAAACAGCACAAATTCGGCAGTAAAAACGAACATCTCACTGCAAAACAAATCCACCTGTGGGATGAAGCGGTTGAAGAAGATATTGCTGCGGTTGATCTAGAACTGGAACGGCTAAATGCAGATAAAACCGATGCAGCGACACAGAAAGCCAAAACCAATAAACCTAAACGTCGACCACTGCCAGATCATCTACACACCATCCGTATTGAGCATGAACCTGCATCAACCCAATGCGCTTGTGGCTGCCAACTCCGTCGTATCGGCGAAGATGTCAGTGAAAAACTGCATTTCAGACCGGCACAGTTCTATAAGGAACAGCATGTGCGTGGTAAATGGGTCTGTGATCAGTGTGACACCCTGACTCAGCAAGCGATGCCCGCCTATGTGATTGATAAAGGCATTGCTTCACCTGAACTGCTCAGCCATGTTTTGGTATCGAAATATGCCGATCATTTGCCGCTGTACCGTCAACGTCTGATCTATCAGCGGGCGGGAATCGAACTTTCTAGATCAACTTTATCTGACTGGATAGGTCGCTGCGGTGTAGAACTGGAACCTCTAGCCAATGCCTTAAAAGAGGTGGTACTACAACAGCAGGTGCTGCATGCAGATGAAACACCGGTCACCATCATGCGGATGGGTGAGAATGATAAAAAACCGAAGAAAGGTTATGTCTGGGCCTATGCCACTACACAGTACAATCCAGTTCAGGCGGTGATCTATGACTTTCAGGATAGTCGTTCAGGCCAGCATGCTGCAGAGTTCTTGAAAGGCTGGCAGGGTTATCTAGTCTGTGATGATTACAGTGGTTATAAAGCACGCTTTAAATCAGGCCAGGTCATTGAGGTGGGCTGCATGGCCCATGCACGTCGTAAATTCCATGAACTGCATGTAACTGGGAAAAGTCAGGTCGCTGAACAGGCATTAGTGCTGATTCAGAAACTGTATGCGATAGAAGCAGAGCTCAGGAAAAAGACCGATGGTACAGCGGAAGACCGCCGCGAATACCGACAACAGCATAGTCAACCAGTGATGCAACAACTATATGAATGGCTCAACCAACATCATCTGACAGTGCCATCGAGTTCTCCCACCGCCAAGGCCATCAATTACACTCTGAAGCGTTGGCCAGCTTTAAGCCGCTATCTGGATGATGGCAATCTACCTATTTGCAATAATTGGGTCGAGAATCAGATGCGTCCCTGGGCGTTGGGGCGCAAGAACTGGCTGTTTGCAGGTTCGCTGCGCAGTGGTCAGCGAGCGGCAAACATCATGACGTTAATCCAGTCAGCAAAGCTGAATGGCTTGGATCCGTATGCCTATTTAAGTGATGTGCTGAAAAGGCTGCCGACACATAAAGTGACCCAGATTGAAGAGTTACTGCCACACTGCTGGAAACCTAAATCGAATTAAAATTGGTATGGGATTCAGCGGACGCTTACGTATATTGAACGTTATAATCGGACTATACGTTATAGCTGGCTAAGCAAGCATCTATTTGACACACTGGAAGAAGTACAAGATTATGCAACAAACTGGTTGTGGCATTACAACCATGAAAGACCACATCAAGCTAACAAAGGAAAGCCACCTCTAAGGGCTGCTTAACCTCTACTTTTAACTTCGGTTATTTATGGGAGGATTACCATAACTTAAAGCAGAATAGGGAGGCTTTAAGGATGTAAATAAGATATGTGAAGGAATTTCTTTTCGGATTTCATTTATATAGATTTGAAGAATTCTGTAGTCTCGTTCCTGCAGTTTAATTACTCGGTACGAATATTCATTTTTGATTTTTGGCTTTTTTGATCGATCATCGAACTCATCATCTGTATTTGTAATAATTAAACTAAAACTATGATTCTGAATTGATTTTTTAATAGAGTTGGTTGTTAGTAGCATAAGCTCACCAATTCTAAGACCATAGTTGAGCATGAGATGTATGATCAGAAAGTTTCTGAGTTGTACATTTTTAGATCTAAAAGGATTTAATTCATTGTATTTATTAGAGTTACTTGGTGAAATGACTGAATACAATCCTTTAATCATTTCCTGATTCATGCTCTTAAAATTATGATTTATCTCACTTTTAATTGTCTTATTGGCTTTTGAAAAATTATTTATAATTTTTTTCTTTATTGTCATATATTTATTCAAGTTTTCTTTAATTTTTTGAATTTCCTTCAACGTAAGTTGTGGCTGTGATTGCATGCTTAAGTATTCATTAATCAAGAAGTTGTAAAACTTTAAGAAGGATCTAACTCTATGACCAATTGTTGTGTAATTAATATGTTCTGAATTGCTTAGCCGTATAAGATTACTTTCAAGTTTTTTATTATTTTCTAAGTAAACAATGAAATTATCAATTTCACATTGAATGATCTCAAAATTATAGGATGTCGAATAGAACGACTCACAAAAGGACGTGGCAAACTTTTCAAACCAAAATTCATACCAAAATTTTATTGCGATTAAATCTGCATGCTGCGTAGAGATACTTTGAAATCTAAGAAATTTCATGGTGTACAGCATAGGGTACATACATGGACAGAATGAATCTAAATCAAATAAAAGAATAATTTGATTTTCGTTTGAGACTTTCTTTTCTAAATGAATTGTTTTTAAAGCAAACATAGTAAAGTTTATGAATTATTCTTAAGGTCAACATATCATATTTTATGATTGAAATAGAAATTAGTTAAGTTATTGAATCTTAGTTCAAGAAAGAAAAATATGAAGTTATTGTTAGGTGTATCGGAATTGTCATAATTAAAATTCTCAAAGGAGTAGAAAAGGCACTACCCCACAATTTTTTTCTCTCAAAATGTCATTCACTGTCATTTTTTTAGTGGCAAGTACCAGGTGCAATTCTTTTTTACGGTGTATTACACCGTAGATGTTTTGAGTGAGCTTAGCTGGCACCGTAAAAGTTTTGATCGACAAAATATCCAAACTCAAGTGGACTGTTAACCCATTTGCTAAACAAAACGTGAAACAACAAATTATTGTAGTCTATATATTTTTCATAATTGTTCACGATACCTAAGTTCAGCAAGTTTTTTTCAAACTCAATGCGTTCAATGGGTTCTGATTTCACAAATGCATGGATGGATGCTTTGATTACATGATAATTATAACTTTCTGATGAACATTGACGTTCACATGAAATAACTCCAGCTTCAATGAACAAATTAATATTACGCTGCCAAGAACGTCCGTGAATGTGGTAATTCAGGCAGTCACCAAGTTTTTGCAGATCTGACAATTTAAAGGATTTGTTTTGGCAAATTGCAAAATATGTAAATGTAAAATAACGATATGAAATATCTTTTTTTAATGTCTTAAACTTAGGATTGTCATAAAAGTTAACATTAGCATTCGTTCTATATATTTTAAGGAACAGCTCACCATACTTACTTAATCTATAATATTTAGCTGAACGACAAGTAGAACGCCCTAGATCCTCTATCATCCCTAATTGGACCCAATTTTTAATAAGACGCTGAATAGACCGAACGAGCCATTTAGACTTATACCCCTCTAATTCATCTATATAGGTGCCTTTCAGGAAGTGAATACTCAATGGTCGTGGGTGATGTTCTACAAACTGAGTGAACAGTCGATGTATAAATTTTATATCCAAAATTGTATTTAGATCCCTCATGATAAGTACTTTAAAACCATTTTAAAACCATTTTAAAACCATTTTAAAACCATCTTAAAACCATCTTAAATCATTTCAACAAAACCCTTTAAACCTTTTAATTTTTTTTAAATTTAATATACTTAAAATCCTAATAATAGCTTAAAGGGTTTTAATTGTGCTAAAGCTAAAATGTATATCGATATTAGCAATGTCAATCATTACACAATCTATCTTTGCTGAAAATTCAGTAGTACTTGATGTTGGCCATTCACCAAAACAAGCTGGATCTACTGCAGCTAACGGCTATCCTGAATACACTTACAACCTAAGCATGGTCAATTCTATTGAATACTTTCTTAAATCGCGTCATGTCCAAGTGCTCAGATCTTCAGTGAATGAAGATAAAGTCTCACTGGTTCAACGTGCGACCAGATACCCTAATGCTAATCTTTTTATTTCGGTGCACCACGACTCAATACCTACTGAGCTGACCAAGTACAAGAATCAACTCAAGGGTTTTTCAATTTTTGTATCAAAGAAAAATCCAGAATACGGAAAAAGTTTGAAATGCGCCAATCTCATTGGCCAGAACCTAAAATCAATTGGTGAAAGCCCTTCTACTTACCATGGCATGAATATACCAGGTGAAAACAAAAAGCTTTTGACCTCAAATGGCGTATATCAATATGACAATCTAGTGGTCCTGAAGAAATCACAAAAGCCGGCGGTTTTAATTGAGATCGGCGTGATTGCCAATCCTGAAGAAGCAAATCGCTTATCTAATCAGAAAGTAATCTGGAAAATATCTGAAAATATTGCTCAGTCGATACAGCAATGTTTAAACCAATAAGGTGCATGCTGCAGTAATCAATATGCACCCCTCTAGAATTAGAATCTTATGCCGACCGTTTCACCATCATCATTGACCGCACCAGCATCATAAGTGTTATGCCATACGCCATTAATCATGACCAAGTGTGGCGCCCAAAATGACACTGTTTGAATATTATGCAAAACATCATCTGGCGTATCGAAACTAGAAGCACCTATATAGCGGAAGAACATCAAGTTTTCGCCTAGTTCTTCAATATACATTTCAGGATCAAAGTCATCCAAAAACTCTTTATCTTCACGTATCACTTCGTTTAACTCAGTTTCAACGAGTTTGAGTAAAGCGGTAGGCGTAGGTAAACCATCATAAGCCCATTCAGACTCTTTACCTTCAAGTTCCATCCCATCTTTAATATCAAATGCAGCGACATATCCAGTAAAGTAATTTTCAGCTTGCGAGAAGTTATTCGGCATGTCTTGATAGTATCCATCAAGTACGGTCTTAATCTTTGCCAAGGTTGCATCAATCGTACTTTGAATTGCACTTTCAGCACGTTCTTGAGCTGTACCTCTTTGCTTAGCTTGCCCCATGTGTACCCCCTGATTATTCACATTTTGACTAGTATTTTATTTCTAAAGCCTATTGTTTCAGCACTTTAAACCGATTCAGTATATACCAAAGGTTTGCTATTTATATTTCATATATACGATAAGTCTCAAATACTACAAATGGCTTGGTAGCTAAGTGATATAACATGTTTTTGTGCTTCAGGCTTTACAATGCTTTTCTCAGATTATCTAGACCAACATGCCGTTATTCTTGCGCTATGTTTGGCAATCTGCATATCTTCAGTTGTGGTTTATACAAAGTATAGAACTCTACGCGCCGTTTATCTTACTGGTGCATCCCTATTCACTTTAACCGCCACAATATTTCTATCGATCGGATTTTATTTAACTACATTGGATGTATCTGCTTCAGATAGAAAGGAGATCCAAAGCATTATTTCTCAAGTGAGCCATGACAAAAATATCGCTTCAGCAATTGAACTCAATCAAAGAAATAACTATGAATTATTGGTTGCAGTATCTCAAAAGAAAAACCTTACCTACTCAGATCTAGGCAGTATTCAATATGGCCAAGTACGTGACACAGTAAATTTGACGAAATATTCTCAATACAAAACTTTGGTGAATGCTGAGTACTAATTTTTATTGTTGTTTGCGTTGTTCAAGAACGCTGATTTATGCACTACTCGTTGTTCTTCCTCATATCGTGAAGCGTTTTCCTTAATAGCGATCGTCAGCATCACTTCATGAGCCACGCAATATAGAGATATATTTCTTAGACATTGTTTCCATAAAAGTTCTGGATAGAGTTTTGTATAGGTCAGGAATGTTCTTTTCCCAAAACAACAATATTTCACCCTTCGTTTTGCATAATTTAAAATCATCGGTATTAGTGAGATCCTCTACCTGTTGGATCATCACTTCCCTTTCTTTTTCTTTGGCTTGTTTTTCTAAAACTTTTTGTTCCTTGATTTTGTCTTGTTCAGACCAAAAGTTCCTACTTTTCTCGCGTTTTTCACTGTCAGTAATGAACTTAACCAAGTGGAATAAATGTTCCATCCATTCATCCGTATGGGTTAAGCCAAGGATGCAACCATTTAGATTAAAGCCAACATTAACCAGGCCTATATCTGATGATGTTTTATTTCTGATATTCAAAATGACATCTTCATCCAGTTCATTTTCTGCAATGAATTTGTCTATATAGTGTTGGTACTCTGGAGATAGAAAACCGTCAAAGGTATATCGAACAACTTCTACCAGTAAAAAATTAACCCCGAAAAGTTCAATGTGTTTTTCAATCTCTTCAACAGGAATTTCCAACTGCATTGTAGATACGAGGCTTTCTACGTGGACCAGTGGCTTACCAATTTGCTGTAACTTTTCATAAAGCTCATTTGCATTCATGGGTTGGTTCAATCCGTTTTTATATTTTATTCAGCACAGCCAATGTCGCATTGAGCATATCGACTGAAACCTCTAATTTTTTTGCTAAACGGGCCATGTTGCCGTCATCAAGTATTCTTAATGCCTTATGTAATGAAGCATAGTTTTTTAGGTCTGAAAACTCTTCAATTTTTTCATTGATATAGACATCATCTAAACCAGCTTCTTCAAAACACTCAATTACAGATAAGCCAACATATGAAAGTTTCTGTTTTTTAACATCTGTAGTCTTAGCCATTACCGGTACCATCAAAAGTTAATTATTTCGATCGTTTACGATATATCTTTAGAAGTACAAGAAGCGAATAAATTATTAATCTTGGTTCGCTCTAGCGCGTGGATGTGCATCTTTATAAGAACTAATCAACGTTTCGTGATCTACAAGAATATATACTTGTGTCGAAGATAGTGATTTATGACCTAGCATTTCCTGAACGGCGCGAATATTTTTTGTTTTGTTATACAAGTGCGATGCAAAACTATGTCTCAAAGCATGAGTACTACCAATATTTCCAGAACCATGCGCCTTTAACAGAGCTGTAATGCATGCACCTAAATGGTTTTTCGCAATATGTTTGCCAGATGGTGCAATGAATAAATATCCGCAGTCTTCTACTCCAGCTTTTGAAATCCAACGATTACGAACTAAAAGCCAAGTAGAAATAGCCTCTAGTGATTTTTTTCCTAAAAAAACAATCCGTTCATTATTTCCTTTACCCAATACCTTTAGTTGCATAGCACTGAGGTTGATATCACTTAGTTTGATGGCATGTAATTCAGAGATACGTAAACCGCCAGAATAAGCAATTTCTGCAGCTGCTAGATCTCTTAACTTTTGATTATTGTATTTCGGATTTAATGGCGTCTTGTTATCAAGTATCTCATTCAACGTATTCACGGCGATCGGGCGCGGTAAGCTTTGGTTTTTGAACTTAACCCGAATGTCAGAAAAGAAGTTTTCAGGTATATATTCCTTACGCAGACAATAGTTCAGGAAGTTTTTTAAAGCTGATAAATTTTTGTTGAGTGTTCTTGCAGAAACAATATCAACATCGATTCGATGCAACCGAAATGATGTGATGTAATCGCGGTCTAGTTCCAATAGATGTTTACCTTTAAAAAAAGGCATTTCTAACATCAAAAGTAAGCTCTTTTTGTATTCATTAATCGTCATGTCGGACTTATTTTCAAGCTTCAGGCTATCAAGCCATTCTTGAATCAATTCCTCATTCGACATGCTATGCATGGATAGATTTTCCGACATATGAATACCTAAAGCTCTTGAATAGTTTTCTCTAGCTGAACCTGTTTGTCAGCTCCACTTAATTTTATGACAATCTGCACAATATCCATATATTCTTTTACTGAGATTTTGCCATCTGCTTTCGCAGCATCCACGGTCTTACGTAAAAATGGATTGTCTGCATATTTTTGGAATAAAGGGAACGCTTTAAGGTCATTCAGCGCATCAGCATTAATTGAGTCATTTGAATGTTTAATGATGCAATTTTTCACCTGGTTTTCAGGTGTTTTGATGTAGGTCACTTCGGGCATGAATGGCTTGATTTTTGTCACCAATTCCACCTCATTAGAAGTTAAGCAACTATATACAATTTGCGATACTGGCTCTTTTGGACCACTAACACTCCACCCTTTCGTCACTAGAAAAAACGGTATTTTTGAATAAGGATACTTAAACGTATCATCAACAAGCTTATTAAATTGATGTGCAGTTGATAGGTAGCGATCGGAAGAAAAAACATCGATATGCGACATATCATTCGGCACTTCTGAGCATCCCCCGACCATGATTACAGTGGCAATTGATAGGAGAGCTTTTTTCATAGTTTTAACCTTAATTTGATTAGTGGGAAAAGCAACTTATAACTTTTGCTTAGGCTACGGTTAATAATTGTACCAAAACATAAAAATAGCGGTCGAGATAGACCGCTTAATGCATTAGAAATTGAATTTTTCAGTGTTGTACGCATAGATTTTATTAATATCAATGCGTTTACCTTGCATGGTTGTTATTGCAGTTGGTTGGAATTTAATTGCAAGATCTTTAATTTCAACGTCTTTCCATTCTGGCATGGAAGACGGTATATCAATAGTGCGGCGCTCTTTGGTACGGGTAGCTGGTATCCAGTGGTTTAACTTAACCATTGAGTCACCTAACAATGTACCTGTTTTGCGATCAACAATGCGTAAGTTTCCTTCCACCGAACGTATTTTTAAACCAGAATAGTTATCAATTCCATAAGTAAATGTGTTTTGGTTTTTACCGTAAAAACGTACTGTAAATTGATCGCGCATATAATAATCGTAATGTGCTTTTAATACCTGAAGCATAGTTTCACGATCTACAACATTTTCGACAATATCTTTGTCAGTACGTAAGGACTGCAGTTTATTAAGTGCTGGTTCAACATTCAATTGTTCGTCTGATACGTTTGGATTAACTAAAGGGTTACGTTGAGGGTAGAAAATATCGTTTAAGTAAGCTGTGTGCTGAACTAATAAATACATCGCTCGTTGTCGAGTATTCATCTGTTGATAAAGGTGAGCTGTCGCTTTGTATCGTTGATTTGAATTGTTCTCAAAATAGCTATCAGACAGTTTATATTCGCTGATTTCAGGTGTAAGGCCACCAGCAACAACATTAAAGTTTTTAGATGGCGTTAAAAGCCCCACGTAAGCTTCTTTAAAGTTTGGATTTGGGGTTGGTACATCATCATAAGCAAAAGCAGTATGTGCTATTACAGTACCAAGGATACCCACCATCGCAGTTTTTAATAGTTTCATTCAGTATTCTCTGTATAACTTTAAAAGGGTTTTATGTTTGAAAGTATAATACTTTATTTTTGTGCATTTAAAAAACCACTATTTAAACTTAAAGTAAAAATAATAATATTCCTTAAACCTATTTAACGCCATTCGTTAAACTATCGCTTAATCTCATTAGTCTTTTAAAGGTCAGGTAGTTTTTTGGTAGTAGTTTAGAATTAAGCGTTAAATTTGAGCATTGATCTAAGTCAATTTGGGCATTTTGATCGATAGGAAAGAGTTGTCCTTGATATGCAAAACCAGTCGAATTTTTAGCGATCGACTCAATCAAAAATACACCGTATTTATCTTGTTCCGTGGCCACTGTACTTAAACCACCTAAGGATGTAATCAGGTTTTTAAAATATCCTGGTATTGCGTTCTTAGTGCGTAAGAATTCTATTTGATTTTCAAATGCTTCAGGTGTGAGACATAACATAAAAGCATTTTTCTTTTCTTCTGGCGTTTCAAATACCTTGCCATTGGTCCACGACAGGATATTCGGCTTGAATACATGCAGTACTTCAACCGATTTAAGAAGATCCGCTACATTTGTTTTATGTTGTTCATCGGCTTCAGGCACAAACTGATTTTTGGTATATACCGCAGTACAAAACCACTCATAATCAATTAACTGATTATCGGCATCTAATGGTTCATACAGCAAATACACGGCGCTATCACGCTTAATGGCCAACAGTGGTGATACTGCATATTGTTCTGCAAACTGAGTGATTGCATCCAAGAGCTCACTTGATATGTTGAGTTTTTTGGCATTGAATTCATCGCAAATTAACAGTAATTCTTGAGTGAGTGTTGGTACCACGTTTAACGGCGAACCAGTCTTGTTCAGCATCTCGTTAATAGCATTCTCAATTGCCCCTTTTGTTAGGCTATTGATGAACTGCAGCTGCTCTAATGAGATCCCTTCATGATCCAAAGCCTGTATGACCAGATCAAAAGCATGACGAATTTTCTTCTCAAAATGGTTTGCGTACGATAATCCCCAAGCGTCAGAAAAAAACGAGACTGTTTGTTCTGTATAGCTGGTATTCATTAAGGTTTTGGCAAGTTGCGCGTTACCGATTAAGTCACTTTCATCTTCTAATTTTTTACGCAAGTACTTCTCAATACCTTGTTTGCGAACGTACTGGATCTTCTTCAGGTTTTGACTTGATAGCCAAGTCTTATATTGCGATACAGCATATTGAATGTTCATATCGGCATATGCAGTAATACGGCAAGGTATACCATCAAAGAACGTTGGTAGAAGCACCTGTAAGAGCTCTAAATCACAAAGAGAAGCATAGATAACGCCGTCAGCCACTTCAAGGTCTGTAATCTTCACTGAGAATGAGTGAATACCGACTCGAACCAGTATTAATTTATCGGTATTTATTAGCACCGCATCATAAGAACTTTCACTGGTGATATTGTTTGCTTTAACCCATTTTTCCCAATGGTTAACGATATGGCCAGAAAGCGCTTCACGAGTATCGAAAGGTTGATCTAGATCTGCAGTTGCACTTATGAACGTATCTAAGCTAAACGCATATCGTAAAGGCTTTAGCTCGATATATGTCTCAATCGCTGTTGTATGTTGCTGAATACCATTAGTAATGCTTTGGAGCTTCAGTGCATAGTTCAAAGCCTCAAGCTGGAGCACTTCATCATCACCGATCTGCTGAAACACCGATGTAGCATATGAAAAATTAGTTTGTTCGCCGTGAATATAACGTCTTTCTTGCCCAATCTGCAGATACAGATTTTTGGCATCAGATTGGACTAAATCTAGGTAATTTTGTGGCTGAAGATCCTGAGCAAGTTGCGTAAAAGGTATTTTAATTTTTGATACTTTAGGTGCTTTTTTGAAACCTTCAATTGATGTCGGGAATTCAATAACATCTAAAATAAAATCTAGGTTTAAAGGTTTAACATCTATGATCAAATGGTTTTTATAAAAACGTCCAATCAGGTTATTAAAAAAACAAACTTGGGTTTTATGGTTTAGCATAAATATACCTTTATGAATCTTAAAGATCATCTTATAATAGTGGTATAAGTTTTAATACTATTTATCATGTGGTATTTTTAAACAAAGATAAAACTTTTAGTGAGTTGTTTCATGACAGAATCAGTTGTACCAAATAATAGCGCTTCAGAGAACGCACAAATACCAGGTACGATCGGAACATCAGCCGTTGCAGAACACAAGGGCGATAGTTTTAACGGCACAAGCATCATCACGATTGGTCGAGTTGACTTAAGTAGTTCTATTGAGCCTCTATTTGTACCAGTCTCAACATTGTGGTCCATCACACCGGGTAATTATCCTTTAAGCGCAGAAAATATTAAAAACTGCACGGCAGTACGATTTGAGGGTGAAGAACTACTTACCCAAAACTTCGCATTAGGCTCAATTGTGGTTTATAAAATCAATGGTGTTTTAGGGAACCATGTAATTGTGGTCAGTGAGGATCGAGACGGCGGTAACGATAACCGTGCGATTTACTGCAATAGCTTCAATACAACATGTAATATCTTATCTCAGTACGGTATTGCCTTCGCTGAGCTATATCGCCGCAAAGTATTAGAGCTTGATCAAGTCCTCTATACCAACCTCAATAGATCCCTTTTACAAACTCTCTATGTAGAAAATGAAACTGACGTTATTGATTTAGAGTGGAATACAAAGCACCACCCTACTCTATACGTTCATGCGTCAAACTTAGTTGCATCTGAAGAGCACGGTTTTGTGAAATATGATGGTCGTATGGCTGGTATTGGTACCTTTTCTACAAAATGTCTAACTGCAGACCGTAACGGCAACTTAATTAAACCAGAGCTAGCCTTCCTCAATAACATTATTGAAATTAATGTTACTGAAAAAGATGCGTTAGAGTTCTTGAATTGCTCTATTACGAATAACCGCTTCTTTTCGCGTATGGTTGATCAACTCAAAAGTGCTGGTCGTAAAGAATATGACTTCATCACGAACAACATTGATTTCTTCGCCGTACATGTGAAGCTTAACCTTGAAGAAGATCGTCCTAAAATTACGCGAATGGTTTTAGCACCAGATTTACCAATTCTGGAAAACTATTTGTATAAGCAATACGATCCAACCTACCTTGGTGAAGCCGTTGACGACTTAATTCAGTAATACAGATCTAAAAAAGCTAAAAGCCTACAATGTAGGCTTTTTTAATGCAAAAAGGAAAAGGCTTAATAATTACGGAATCCCAACCTGAATAACATCTATCTAAAAGTCAAAGAACGTAGGTCGGCAATTTTAATTTGAAACTTTCCTTTATGATTGGATAAAACACCAGAACCACAAACAGTAATTTTTTTCCCTACATAACCTGATATTTGAAATGACTTTCCTTTTCAGCTACTCGAAAATATTCCTTACTTGTTTAGTGATTAAGGCGCTTTAAAATTCAATTGGATTTTATAAGTGTTCAAGACATCTGCTATAACAGTACCTTCAGGGATCTCAATCTTATCCCCTACTTTGTATGTGTTCACAAATTGCCAAAACACCGCTTTTTCTTGTGGATCTAAACGAGAAAGGATGTATAGATAAGCAGATTCAAGCTGTTGTTGGCTTGCATAGCTATCTACTGATCCTACTGGCGTAGTTGCGAAGTTATAGTTCAATTCATCAAGAAGAGCTTCATATACAGTCGTACTTGCATACTTGCTGTATTTACCCTTGTTTTCAGGAACCGTATAGCCGTGGTTGTAATTGATCATACGAGCAACGTAACTGGCCAATAGTTCCGAGTTTTTAGGGTTTTGCTGTAAATAGTCTTCCAGCTTGGATTTATCAGCTTCGTGCGCCGTTAAAACCACTTCCCCGTTATTAATAACATTCAAGTTAAGTTTAATGCTCTTAATTTTACGAGGCGGTTGTTCAAATTCCGCACCATTAAAGCGATGTTTAACATTGATATAATATTGTTCAATTGCATTCGCTTTAACTAAGGGAATTGGTGAAGATGATACAATTGGAGTTTGTGAGACTTTAACGGTTGTGTTGTTGGCATAGAGGTGTGCTGATAGCGAGATTGTACCAATCAGTAAAGCTAAAGTACGTTTATTAAATACCATTTTAAACTTTTCCAGTGAAATAGTCGGTGTTATTTGTGAGAACCAGTTTTACTTTTAAAACTGCTTCTAAGCTGTCTTTACAAGATTATACTATTTTTAACATTGCATCACTAATAGTCCTTAAACATTTTTAGTTAATTCGTATCAATCACCGTTAAAACTATCTAATATGTTTAAGAAGTTTAAGCACCCTTTAAAATTTGTTGTGTATTAGGTTTATGGAAACGATTTTAAATTCCTTTTTGTTAAAGTCTATAATTTATTCATTATTGTTTTATATAGTGTATAAGTTCGTTTTTGCTTTATGTGGCGTATTTCGCAAACCTAAAACTAAAGCCAAAAAGAATTCAAAAAAAGGCTATCGTAAGCCTCAAAAGAATCAGGAGCTTGTATCTAAAAAAGTCCTTACAAAAGACGAGATTACAATGCTTGATGCACTAGAACAGGTCATTCCATCACGCAACATTTTGGTGCAAGTAAGCATGAGTGCTTTTATGACCACGCAAAACATAAGTACCCGAAATCAGTTTTCTAGGCTTTACGTGGACTATTTGATTGTTGATGAAGACTACAATCCTATATTATCTATTGAGCTTGATGGGCATTATCATAAATATACCCAGGATAAAGATAAAAGGCGTGACGAGCTTTTGAAGAGTGCTGGCATTCCTGTCATTAGGTTTAAGGAAATTCCAGACATAAAAGTTATAAGAAAAACCATTTCAAGGTATATTTAGGTATAAATACGATTAACTCTAATTGATTTTAATAATGTAAATGTGTAAAAATGGTTTTGTCGTAAGAGATATTTTGAATTAATTTTCAAATATATTTCTAAAGGTTTAATCATGAACAACTTAACTCGCAATACTGGAACTAATGACATGTTAAATGTATCAAAACCAGAAAATGTTGCTCAAATGTCACCTGTTGAACTTCAGAATTATATTGAAGAACTTCAACAACAACTAGTCGTTAAAGAAAATAAAGCTTTTCACGATGCTGTTAGTGCCATTAATGCAATCATTTCAGAAAAAATTACTGCCGATGGTGTTGTGGACATCCATACACTTAGTGAATATCTAAAAAACAACCACATTGATACCACAAAAGTTGAGCCTGTAAGACGTCAAAAACGTAAGCTTACGCATGAATGGGTTCACCGTGAAAACAACAGCTTACGTTGGGCTGGTCGCGGTCAAGTAATTAAATGGTTACGTGAAGAAATGATTGAAAAGGGTTTAGATCCTTCAGATAAAGAAGCTGTACGTAGTTATTGCGAACAAAATCTAGACCTTAAAGAGATTTAATCTTTAAAACTAGTGAAACCACCGTAAAAGGTGGTTTTTTTTTGCCATTATATAGTGTCGTTAAGCGATACCCTATTCTATTAGCTTTCAGCCGATAACAAGAAAATTTGCAATTGGTATATACTTAAACCGTTTTTATAAAGGTCACGTTATACAACGGACTAGTTTTAGTTAAATTTTGGTATATACATTATAAGTATATGTGACTATACCTTTGCTTATGTTTCGCTGGAGGCGATTAAATGTCATTCAAAACTCTATTATTAACTGGCTTATTATCTGTAGGTTTGGTTTTAGTTGGTTGTAGTAAAAAAGAAGAATCAACATCTCAATCAAAACCTATTCAACCAGATGAACAAATTGACAAAGTAGATCCATCTGCAGACCTACAAGCAGCGCGTGAAGCTTATGTCGATAATGAAAAACCTTCAAAAGTTGAGGGCCACGATTTTGATGCACATCAAAAAACTGCAGAACAAAATCCACCAAAAGAGGACGAGCAAAATGATATGTCTTCTATGCTGAACGCTGCAGCTGCAGATGCTCAAAAACAAGCAGATCAAAACAAATAACAGCACATAAGCTTGGTACATCTTTAAAGGGGATTCGTTATCCCCTTTTTTAATGCGCCTTTAAAATACTTTTTAAATTCCCTTATTAAAACTTAACTAAAACAGTGATTCATTTTAACTAAAAAAACTTTATACCCCACGACTTAGTTATAATTAACCAGTTAAAACGTAATTAGATAAATGCGTTAAGGAGTATTAAAAATGGCATATGAATATAACTCGCAAGATAAGCGGTTTGAATTCCCTAATCCCTACCGAATAGAAAACATTTTTAAAGTGATCGGTGCCATCGTTTTTATGCTGGCTGGCCTAAGCTTAATTTTCAGTGCAAAAGGTCTATTCAGTAACGGTGTATTTGTTGCACTACCACCGCTTATAGTTGGTCTAGCAATGTTCAGTTATGGCGCTCTACTGCTGACCACAGGCTTATCAAACCTAAAGTTCTACTTTGGTCGTGATCAACCAGCCGGACTTGCACAGGAGTTATCCATTCAAGAAACTGGTGCTTATCCTGGTGCAACCGATATTAAAGAGATCCTACGCCAAAGCGCTTTGATTTATGAAGAACCAAAAGGCTCAGTGAACGGGATTCTATATTCACTGTTCCCTAATCTTATTTTTTCGCCATTATTCATCCGTAACGCTGCAGAAGCTCAATTTCAAAATGCGATTGTTTTTCTGATTACCTTAGTGAGTGCTCTAATCGCGTATGTGGGTGCATCACCCAATACAGGTGCTTGGCTTGGGATTGTTTACAACGCCATTATTTTGATTGTTTTATTGCGTCCTATGGCTAATCCGAACTCAGGTGCACAAGAAATTGGTTTATCTAAAGTCATTGGTTTGGTTTTAGTCGCCATTCTTGGACCTGTATTGGTTCCTATCCTTACCCAACATGCAGTTGCACCTATTTGGTTGCCAAGCATGGATAAAGCAATTTTTACGTTAATTGCAGCGCTGATTGCGATTGCGATATTCTTCTTGGCCGTGATTGCTCAAATGGTAAAACAGCCACCACAAGCCAGTGCTGGAGTCGTTCAGGATAGTTTGAGTATGAATTGCCAACCAATGCAATTGTTTGATGAACTTGAACGCCATCTACAAAAGAATTGGGAAAGTGCTATTCCTAACAGAATCTATTCACGCCAGTTGCCAGTTATCAACTCTCGCAGTAAAAACGGTGCTTTTGAGGGTGAGATCTTAGAAGAAACTCAACCAGTGCCAATCAATACCCTTCGTGATATGACATTGAGCTCATGCTTCAAAGAAGAAAAGTATCGCTGGTTAGCCATCCTCAATAGTTTTGGATTGTTAAGTTTTATTGCTTCAGTCGTATTAATGACTATTTTTGCCAAAGGTCTATATAACGGAAGCTATCTGGATTTTAGCGACTTCACTTATGGTTTCTTTGGTGTATCGATGTGGATCTTAGGGAAGTTTTGTTTTGAGCACGGTAATTACCTATGGAGCCGTTTTGACTTTGTATCAAAACTAATATGGGTTGAGGCTAAAGGTAGCTATCAATTGTCTCAAATGAACTTTGGCCGTTACCTTGACGACAGCGTGAAATCACAAAAAGAAGTCATCAATGTTGAAACCATGACGTTACGTGTCTGGTACGCTGAAATTAGCACAACGACCTTCGGTAAATATCAAAACCGTGCGATCTTGAGCATGACTGCTTGTACTGATGATGCTGTTGTACTGAAAGAGCATTTAGCCGACTTTGCCAAAAGCCAAAGCATTGTGGTTGCCCCAACGTCTGAAGTAGATATTAACCGCATGTCATCTATGAACCAGATGAATAGCGCAATCAATAAAAACTCACCAAGAACACATGGTACACATCTTGGATTGATGAATAACCCTGAAACACACAGTCAGGATCTATCAGATCAAGTACCAGTGATCATCAAACCGAAAAAGAATATGTTTTGTGTGAAATGTGGTGAACCACTTCAGGACAATATGCTGTTTTGCCCTCAGTGTGGTACCAAAATAGAAAGTTAATCGTTAAAGAAAATAAAGGAATGGATTACGAATGTGGTCCATTTTTTTTGACATCAAAAAAATAATTAGAGTTCTAAAATTAAGAGTTTAATTGAGCGTTGACATATTCTTCGACAGAAAATCCCTTTACGCCAGTTTCTATAAGTGCATGCACAAAGTCTGAGAACGTCACTGGAATGTACCCTACTTTGAATAGTGCCTCATTCAACTCTTTGTACTTCAGAAAAACTTCTTCTTTATGTTTTTTCTTCAGCTTAAACGTGGACGGCAAATCTGCCACTTGCAGATCTTGAATTTTGGTTGGGTTGTTCATAGCGTACCCGGTTGCTTAAAAGTTGCGAATTTAAACTATTGTAATGTGAAAATTAAAAAATGCAGAATAAATCTGCATTTTATTGTTTCATTTTTTTAAGATCTATTTGATAAACAGATGCTTAAATTAGTATTCTCAACCAAAAGCCAATTAATAGCGGATTAACCAAAATCAATCCGTTTCTTATTAGTATGTTTAATGTGTTGCTACTGGCGTACCAAATGCATCAGGATGTTGTGGTTGTTCACCACCACTTTGTTGAGCTTGACCAGGTTGACCAGCTGGAGCAGTTGTCTTACGTGCAGCTAAGTCCTTCATGATGTCTTGACAAGACATGCCCCCTGTTTCGTATAAGTTGTACGCAACAGGATCTTTTTTAGGATCTGGCGGTACACACTCCAATTCAGGTTCACTAGCAGTTGCAGAATCGGCATTCATTTTGTCCAGTTCGGTAGTAATCAATGTCAGATCGATGTCACTTGGCGTAATTGGACGACTGCTGATCTGCAAGCGATAAGTCATAGACGGCGTTAGTAGCGCATATAGTTCGCGGATCTGATTGGCCATAAGCGCAGGATTTTTCATTACGATTTTTTGGCATAAGAAAAGGTGCACGTTGTTCGCGCTACAAACACTTCCTTTACGCTGACTTGTTTGTGGGTTTTGGGCATCCACTTTCAAGGGGTAGACTTCAATGTAAACTTCATACGGCGTATCTGGCTGAAATTGGAAGTTCTGCAAACTAGAAACGACAGTTGAATACGGTTCTGACGTATCTTGTGCATGACAGAATACTTGTGGTGCGTTACAGTCAAAGTTACGACTAATACGGTCGATAATTTTATTGCGCTGAGCAGCCAATTTCATACTTTCTTCTTTTACTCGTCTTGCAACTTCACTCTGCAGTCGAGCTTCAAGTTCAACATCGCTTTGTTGTGGACGTTCAACTTCGATGTTTTGATTGCCAAAAATAACCACAGCAAATAACAAAAAGAAAAGAACACCACCGCCAATCAAGATTAGCTTTTTATGCTTAGCAAAAAAGTTTTCATCAATGTTTACTTTTTTGCCCTTCTTTGCTGTCTTGGCTGGCTGTTCAGGCTCACTTACATGTTCATCATCGGGTTGGATTTTGATCGCTTCTTCAGCTTCCTTCCCGATGTTGTCCATATCATCTGGTTCGTGATTACTCATTTATTCACCTATTCAATTATTTACTTGATTTAGCTTTTGTAGAGGTCGATTTAGACTTGGCTTTCTTTTTGCCACGTTGAACTGGCTCACCGTTGTTGTCGTATCCACTTGCACCACAGCTAAAGCAATCCCATTTATACTTACGTTCACCACGTAAATTAAATGCAGACTGAATCATGGTCTGGCCACACTCAAAACACTTGGCTTCGTTGCCAGTGCGAGATTTTGTAAGTTGGGTATCTGGTGATCCATCTGGCAATATGTCGAAATAACGTTTACATGATGCAGCTTCACAACTGTATCGCTCTTCGTAAACACCAGGTTCTTTGCGGTACTTGGTATGTACAAGAGGCTTTTTACAGATACATGGATACTCTGTTTTGGTCACTTGGAATCTTGGCTCGTAGTTAGGACTACCATCAGGGAACACCTCTAATGGACCCGACTTACATTTTTTGCCTTTCAGGTTTGGATTGGATTTTTCACAAGAAAAGAAGTGATACGGCTTACCTGAAGAAGTTGAAATACCTTTTAACTCACGCAACCAACCGCCACACCCTTCAAGCTGACATTTGTATGTATGGTTACGGCGATATTCGTCAAAATCAGGAACCAAGTTACCGCTTTCGTCATTTGTAGAACGGTATGTTTCTTTACAGGTGCCATCTACGAACGCACGTTGAGAGCACTCAAAAAATACAGATTTATCAGTTGTAACCTGAGTCAGTGATTTGCCACATAAACATAAATGAGCAGTTGGCTCACGTACAGTTGGCTTACCCGGTTCATCTTTACCATCAACATTTCTGTTTGGCGCTGAACTTTTGCATGAATTACATGACCAGTAGACCGATGTTGTTTTGTCGCGATTGGTACCGATTTTCGGCAACATGCGTCCGTCATCACAGTTATTACATTTGTAGATAGGGAATGAATCAAGCCAATGTTTTGAGAACTGTCCTAATTCACTTTCAATCCCTAAATGGAACTTTTGGAGTTCTTGTTTGTAATCGGCATCACCAGTAGCGATTAGATCCAGTGTTTCTTCAATTTCTTTGGTGTAAAGCGGATCTGCAAAACTAAACTTACCTCTAATGTTTTGAATCAAGGTCAATCCATGCGGTGTAACTTCAATTTTCTTTTTAACAAGCTTGATATAGCCGTGCTTGATTAAACGTTCAAAGATTGATTGATAAGTACTAGGACGACCAATTCCTTTTTTCTCAAGTAATTTGACCAATGATGGTACGGTGTAGCGTGAACGTGGTTTGGTTTTGGTCGCGATAACTTTACCAGCAATAACATTGTGGTTTTGACCGACCTCAATATCCATAGGTAGCGTATGTTCAGGTTCTTTTTCTGAATCTTCTTCACCGTCCACGTATTCAAGTGCATTTTCATCAATACTGTAGGTCTTTAATAAACCCAACCAACCATCTTCCTTTAAGATACGGCTAGAAGCTTTGAATTCAGCATCTTTAGTAATGCTTTCACCATCTACATTGAGCGTGACATCTTTATAGACACCTACAACGGATTTAACTTCGTATTCAGCTGGAGCCATTTGCGATGCAACAGTACGCAACCAGATTAGACGGTATAGATCCTTTTGAACTTTGTCCTCACCAGCTTCAAAGGTAAAGAAGTCACTAGGACGAATACATTCATGTGCTTCTTGAGCACCATCGCGAGATTTGGCTTTATTGCCGATAATCGCAATGCCCTCTCTCTCACCAAAAGCTTCTAGAGCTTGCATGCCCTCAGGCGAAATTACGGCAGCATCAGTACGATGGTAAGTGATATAACCACCTTCATATAACTTTTGCGCTGCATCCATAGTTTGTTTTAGATCCAAACCAAGACGCGCTGCAGCTGCAGCTTGCAGATCAACAGTAATAAACGGCGCTGGAGCACTACGGAAAGATGGCTTAGTTTCAACACTGGTAATGGTTAAGTCTTTTTTATCAATTTCGCTTTGTAGACGGGTAATTGAAGCTTTATCTAACCACTGGTTATTGTGCACATCCTTCATTTCAGGATTAAGCCACTTAGAAAAATCCCATTTCGCAGCCCAACCTTGTTTTAGAGTTACTTCAAGGTTGTAATGTTCATGTGATTTGAAGTTTTTCAGTAGATCTTCTAAATCACCAAGCACAACGAGTACGGCAGATTGAACACGGCCAACAGGAAATTTGCCTTTTAAAATATTTGAAATTGGCTCATACAAGTAAAAACCGATCATACGGTCAAGGAAACGGCGTGTTTCTTGAGATGCCACCATACCTTGATCCAGCTCTTCACCATTTTGAAGTGCATTAGCGATCGTAGTTTTATCAATAGCGTTATATTTGACGCGAATATACTGATCGTCAGATAAGTTCAGGATACGTTTTAAGTGATATGCAATGGCTTCACCTTCACGGTCCAAGTCAGTTGCGAGGAAAACCGTATCTGCATTTTTAGCAGCCTGTCTTAATTCTTGAACAACGCGTGTTTTATTTTGAGATATTTCGTATTTAGGAACAAAGGCTGGATATGAGAAACCGATCTCATGATTAGGTAAATCACATACATGGCCAACTGAAGCGCGTACAACGAATTCGTGCGGATACAGGTCATCCAAGATATGTTGAATTTTTTCGACCTTTCCGGGTGACTCTACTATGAACAAACTACTCATTAAAATTCATCCAATTTTTAACTTTCTTTAGTAATAATTACTGAAGTTAATCTAGTAATGGTTTAAGTATATACAATTTTAAAATGTTTAAATAGGTTTAAGGGTTGATAAACAAACACTTTTAAGGGCTTATTTCTTAATCTTTAGTTGGATGAACATTTCAAGTGGTTAAATTACTTCCTGTTTTCAATAATCTACGCGAAAAAAGACAACAATATTTATCTAAAATTATGGGAAAAAATGGCTTAATTGTTTGAAAATGCACTGTTTAACCGTCACAAATTAAAATTCCAAAAATATTATTTAACGAATTAATGTTGTACTATAAAGGTATCGTTTGTTTTAAGCTAAAACCATGATTAAAAAACTTATAGTTTTAAGCACCTCATTGTTAATCATCGGGTGTTCGTCTACGCCACAAGAGAAACGCTTAGATCAATACCTTGAAGATACGAAAACTGATGCAAAGGAACGTAGTATTGACTGGTATTACAAACATGATTACGAGCGTAGTAATGTTTTAAATATTTGTTATTCCATTTATATAGATTCTGCTAAGAAAGCTGGTTATTACAGCGATGATGTTAGTGATGGCCGAGAAAAGTATTTAGACGATAGCGTACAAAAAGAAATGTACGCCTCAAATGACGAATGCAATAAGGCATATAAGGCTCAGGATATTCTAGATAACTTTGTTGCAAGCAATAGCCTTCCACAAGAGTCTTATGAAGACAAGTTAGATCCACAACAAGAACCAAATTCAACACCAGAAGTATCACCTGAAGTACCAGAAGTGTCACCTGAAGCACCAGCAAATGAACCAGTCGCCACAAAACCACCAACACTGGAGGAATTAACCAATGCGAATCCGCAATAATGCGCTCATATGCCCAGGCCAATTTTTGATTCGATCTGCATTCTTTTTGCCCTAGCCATTTTACCTATAATAATTATTGGTATTGGCATACAGCTCAAAGAGAATTACGAGCGTAAGAAGCTCACTCAAAGCTATATGGATCAGCACTAAAGAAATGCAATAGGCAATAAAAAAG